>DATHXI010000052.1:0-3851 GCA_035459705.1 Methylotenera sp.
GCATGCCCTTCGCGTGCTGCGACCATCAGCGCTGTCGTACCTCTGCTATCTTGTGCAAGCACATCTGCTTTATTATCCAACAAGGTTTTGAGCGTCGGGAGATCGCCACTTTTTGCTGCATACATCAGTACAGTTCTACCATCATCACTTTTGGTGTTGACATCAACGCCATGTTTTAACAGTAACTCAACTGTTGGCGCAAAGCCTGCTACGGCTGCCATACCAAATGCGCTCCAGCCTGATGGGTCGCGCACTTTAGTATCTGCACCTTTTTCCAATAATACTTTCACCGTAGCAATATGGTTTTTCTTGGCCGCAAACATCAAGGCTGTCCAACCACCATTGTCTTTTGCGTTTAGATTCGCACCTTTAGCCGCCAATGCAGACACAACCTCTGCGCGGTCTTTACGTGCAGCGTACATGAGCGCAGTCACACCATCCTCATCTTTAGCATTCGGGCTTGCGCCGCTGCCGAGCATAGCATTAACTGTAGCCAGATCACCTTTAGATGCCGCAGTGAGCAGAAAAGAGACTTCCTCCGCAGCCACCACCGGATAGGCGATTAACATCAGACAAATGACTAGAAACTGCTTAAAAGACTTACTCATATTGGTTATCAATGATGACTTTCCTATATCTTTAGAAGTTATTTTCTGTTGTTGATGGCGGCAAGCACTGCCTCACCAAGACCAGCTGGCGAGCTAGCTACTACTGCACCGGCTTTTTCTAATGCACGAATCTTATCCGCTGCTTTACCGCTACCGCCAGAGATAATCGCACCGGCATGTCCCATACGTTTACCTGCTGGTGCAGTTTGCCCGGCAATATAGGCCGCTACTGGCTTGGTCACATTGCTTTTAATGAACTCTGCCGCGGCTTCTTCATCTGAACCACCGATTTCACCCACCATGATTATGGCTTCCGTTTCGTCGTCCGCCTCAAACATCTGCAAGCATTCAATGAAGTTCAAACCTTTAATCGGGTCGCCACCGATGCCCACACAAGTACTCTGACCCAATTTAAGTGCAGTAGTTTGATGCACCGCCTCATAAGTCAAAGTGCCAGAACGTGACACAATACCTACTTTACCACGCAGATGGATACTACCCGGCATGATGCCAATTTTACATTCATCCGGGGTAATCACGCCGGGGCAGTTAGGGCCAATCAACTTAACGTTATAAGAATTAAGCACATGCTTCACATTCAGCATATCCAAGACCGGAATGCCTTCAGTGATACAAATAATCAATTCAATGCCTGCATCGCAAGCTTCTAAAATAGAATCTGCTGCGAATGCGGGCGGCACATAGATTACGCTCGCATTAGCACCCGTTTCACGTACGGCATCACGCATGGTGTTAAACACCGGCAGACCTAGATGCGTCATACCACCTTTACCCGGCGTCACGCCGCCTACCATTTTTGTACCGTAAGCGAGTGCTTGCTCAGAATGAAAGGTACCCTGCTTACCGGTAAAGCCCTGGCATAATACTTTGGTATTCTTATCGACTAAGATACTCATGCCTGCACTCCTGCTACTGACAATACAGCCTGTTTAGCCGCGTCAGTTAAGCCATCCGCAGAGATGATATTTAGCCCACTTGTTTGCAACATTTTTTTACCTAAATCCACATTGGTACCTTCTAAACGCACTATGACCGGAATTTGCATACCGACTTCTTTCACCGCAGTGATAATGCCCTCTGCAATGATGTCGCAACGCATAATGCCGCCAAATATATTTACTAAAATCGCTTTAACATTGCTGTCCGCCATAATGATCTTGAAAGCTTTAGCCACAGTTTCAGCCGTAGCACCGCCACCTACATCTAAAAAGTTAGCTGGTGCGCCGCCATGTAGCTTGATTAAATCCATGGTCGCCATGGCAAGTCCGGCGCCGTTCACCATACAACCAATATTACCGTTGAGTGCGATGTAATTGATACCGGCGTGATGCGCATCAGCCTCTTTACTATCTTCTTGCGACCAATCGCGCTGCTCTGCCAGTGCTTTTTGGCGATACAAAGCGTTGTCATCCAGACTCATTTTGCAATCAAGAGCAAATAACTTGCCATCGGTAGTGACCACTAGCGGATTGATTTCTAGCAATGCCAGATCATTTTCTTTGAATAGGCGGTAGAGATTTTTGAGTAATCGGCTAAATGCCGCGACTTGATCACCTACCAACTCCAGTTTAAAAGCTAGATTACGTGCTTGATAGTCAACCAAACCACTCAGCGGGTCACACACTTCTTGCAGAATTTTTTCTGGGCTGGTTTGTGCAATCTCTTCAATGTCCATACCGCCGGCGCTAGAGGCAACCACCACTACACGCTCCAGGCTTCTATCTACCAGCATTGAAAGATACAACTCGCGTGCGATAGGTAGCGTCTCCTCTACCAAGACTTGGTTCACAGGCTGACCATCTGGTGCATTTTGATAAGTGACCAGGGTCTTGCCTAGTAGCGAACTCGCCACTGATTGTGCTTCGCTAACGGATTTAACCACCTTCACACCGCCAGCTTTACCGCGTCCGCCTGCATGGACTTGGGCTTTAACTACCCAGGCATCATTGGCGATTTCAGAGATGACTGAAGCGACATCTTTAGCGATTGAAACCACTTGGCCTCGTGGCACGGGTACATTGTATTTCTGCAGTAGGGTTTTAGCTTGATATTCGTGCAAATTCATAAGAATAAAGTTCTAATTATTGATTATGTACATTTTCGCCCAATTCGGCTAAATGCGCCAGCACTGGGTCGCAGTTGGCAAGTGTATAATGCGACTTTTGTCGAAAATATACGTCATGCGTCTAGTTGTTCAGGGTTCTGCGATTACTTATTCACATTTGGCACACATTCATCAATTATGTGGCACCAGTGTCCAATTCGTACAAACCGGTCAATTCAGCTATTACCTAGCTAATCAATCTATCACTCCTGCCATTCAGCAGTTCTGTGTTGAACAGCGCATTGATTGCGCCTATGTGCAAGACACACAGCTACTCAAGAACTTTGGTTTGTGTGTGATGGACATGGACTCAACGCTCATCAGTATTGAATGCATAGATGAAATCGCTGACATGGTTGGCATCAAGCCGCAAATCGCTGCGATTACTGAACGTGCGATGTTAGGCGAGCTGGATTTTGCACAAAGTTTACGTCAAAGAGTTGCATTGCTCAAAGGTTTGAAAGAGTCTGACCTGATGCGTGTATTGAATGAACGGCTAAAACTCAATCCAGGTGCTACCGAATGGATTGAAACCTGCAAAAAAAATAACATCACGACTTTGCTGGTATCTGGCGGCTTTACCTTTTTTGCAGAGCGCGTAAAAGCCATGCTCGGGCTGGATTACGCCGTATCCAACACCTTAGAAATAATCGATGGCCAAGTGACTGGCAATATACTGGGTGATGTGGTGGATGCACAAACCAAAGCCGATGAACTAGTGAAACTGCGCGACAGGTTAGGTTTAACAGCAGCGCAAACCATTGCCATTGGCGATGGCGCGAATGACCTCAAAATGATGTCTGCCGCAGGTATCGGCATTGCCTATCATGCAAAACCTATCGTACAAGCGCAGGCCACTTATGCACTCAATTACGTAGGTTTAGAAGGTGCGATTGGCCTGCTGACTACTTAAGTTATTTAGGTTCTCTTAAATACTAGCGAGATGCATCATTATTTCCAAAATAAATAGCAGCTTGCGGCCCAAAGCGGCCGTTACTGCATATCTATGTTCCTGCAGAATTGAACATATACTTTTGTCTATTGAAATACCACACAGATATTTATTGAAAATCACCATAATCACCTTAAATCTTTTGCATTTTGTTGACAATTGTTTT
>DATHXI010000053.1:0-2403 GCA_035459705.1 Methylotenera sp.
AGCAGGCGGCAAGAACACGACGATTAAATTTGCGATTGGTGAGTGCTCATTAGGTGCAATATTGGTGGCAAGTAGCGAGCATGGTGTTTGTGCGATATTTTTGGGTAACGACCCCGAAAAGCTCATACAAGATTTGCAAGATGCTTTTCCACGCGCGCAGTTGATAGGCGCCGACCAAGCGTATGAAGCACTGGTGGCAAAAGTGGTAGGTTTTATCGAAGCGCCTTCTTTGGGACTAAATCTACCGCTGGATATCCGTGGCACAGCCTTCCAGCAACGTGTGTGGAAAGCCCTACGCCAGATTCCAGCAGGTGCTACCGTAAGCTATAGCGACATTGCACGCCTAATAGGCTCACCTAAAGCGGTACGTGCGGTTGCGGGCGCATGTGCGGCTAATACCATTGCAGTGGCGATTCCATGCCACCGCGTAGTGCGTAACGACGGCGCGCTGTCAGGTTATCGTTGGGGCGTAGAGCGTAAGCGAGCATTGTTGGATTTGGAGGCGCATCGTTAATGGATTTGTTTGCGAATCAGCAGCCGAGTACGCAAGAAATTGTGAAAGATGCCTTTCTACTGCAAGGTTTTGCATTGAGTAAGGAAGCATTGATACTGACTGATTTATCACATGTTGTTGCAGTTGCACCATTGCGCAATATGGTGACGCCGGGCGGCTTTATCATGTCGGTCGCCATGACGAATTGCGGTACGCTGGGCTGGGTAACGGATAGAACAGGTTATCGCTATACAGCGCACGACCCAGTGAGCGGTAAGCCTTGGCCGGTCATGCCAAATTCTTTTATACACCTAGCTCAACAAGCCGCTAGTGAGGCGGGGTTTGATGGTTTTTTGCCTGATGCATGTTTAATCAACCAGTACAAAGTAGGTGCGCGTATGAGCTTGCACCAAGATAAAAACGAGCTGGATTTTACGCAGCCTATCGTCTCAGTTTCATTGGGTTTGCCGGCGGTATTTCAGTTTGGCGGTTTTGAGCGTGCGGATAAAACGATAAGAATTCCGCTCAACCATGGTGATGTGGTGGTATGGGGTGGTGACTCTAGACTAAGATTTCACGGTGTGTTGCCGCTAAAAGCTGATACTTATAAAGTGCCAGCTTTAGGCGAACATAGAATCAACCTGACTTTTCGCAAAGCAGGGAGCTAATCAAATGTTGAGAGGTCTTCAACTTCATGTAAGTACCAGCACCCTTGTAGCTTTTTGAAATGATACTCGTACAGCCAATCTGTATCTGCTTTGAACACCTTAACAGTAGCGCTTTCTGATGAAACAGAACTAATATCATATGCTAGTGACTGCTTTAAAATATACTCAGAAAGTGAAGGATTAGATTCAACTTCAGCTTTGCTGATTTGGCCGTAAACAGGAACTGATTCAGCTTCAGTTCCATTATTTGAATACTCTATTGATTTAATAGGAAATAAAGTTCTTGTTAGGGAGAACTTTTTATTTTTTGACCATTTTGAAAAGAATCCATCAAATTTTTCATGGTTCTTAACATTACAATCTGCCGCGGCAGCGGCAGAAAAAATAAAGAAGACTACGAAGATTATTAATCGATTCATTTCTTATGGAGAACTTAAATTAGTACTAGAATTTAAGCTTTAGTTTAAGACGACGCCACATTTGGCACAGCACGTTACCGTCTAATTGGTAATGTTTATGTAGCGGCTGTTTCACTTCCCAGCTTGCCGTCATGCCTGCAGGAAATGTGACTAAGTCACCTTTACCAAACGTCACCGGCGCGCCGCCAGTTGGCGTAATCACACATTCACCTTCTAAAATGTAGGCAATTTCTTGCTCAGGAAATGTCCATGGGAATACAGAAACTTCTTTCTGCCAAGTTGGCCATTTGGTCACATTTAATGCATTTAAACGCGTTTGGCTTGGATTCTTTTCTACAATAATTTGGCTCATGCTGTTTTCTTAAAAGTGATGATAATTGGCTATTTTATCGCATAGTTGGCATATTGAAATGGCTTATGTTGGTCACTGGCAAAATAGCCAATTGTGGCAACTATTCTGGCAACTATGGATTGAATAATCTGTCTTACTTTTGAACGCAATCAATAGTAGCTTTAAGGTTTGTCCGTATATTTTTTAATGCCCAAACCGGGCTGTAAAGTAGAAAGGTCGAACTATCATGAAAACCCTAAAAATCAATAAAGTATTAATAGGTGAGGCATTAGTTGGAGAAGGTAATGAGGTCGCGCATGTGGATTTAATTATGGGCCCTCGCAACAGTGCGGCTGAAACAGCTTTCTGTTTAACGCTCACTAACCAAAAACGTGGTGATAATGCACTGTTGGCAGTTGTTGCTCCTAACCTCATGGCAAAACCAGCAACCGTCATGTTCAACAAAGTGGATATTAAGAACGCTAAGCAAGC
>DATHXI010000054.1:0-15641 GCA_035459705.1 Methylotenera sp.
GAAGGCGCGGTCGCCAATCACCAGACTGTCGCCATAATCCATATCCAACACAGGGGTGAAGCTAAAATCAATACCATGCGCACGCAATTCTGCCGCTAGAACCCAACCTGCTTCGACGGCAAGTTCTTTGGCTCTTTTAGGATTTTTATCCCAAATCTTGCCAAATTCACGCATCGGTGGAATCTTGGTAAAACCATCTCTGAATCGTTGTACACGACCACCTTCATGGTCGACTGCAATCAACAATGGAGGCTGTCTAACCGCATGGATACTTGCTGTAAGCGCTTTTAATTGAGCGTTATTCAAATAATTACGTTTGAATAAAATAACACCGCCTACTAAGGGGTGTTGTAAACGGCGGATATCGTCGGCTGTAAGTTCTGTGCCGACAACATCTAACATGACTGGGCCTAATGACATTTAAAACACATCTTTCGTCGTAATACTGCGTTGCTTTACCAAAAAACTCTCCTTACATATTTTAATATATGCCGCGTCCAATTTTTTGGCCGCGCCTTTCGCGCTTCCACTTTGTGCTTTAGCACTTAGTGGAGCGGTGAAGACCTTTACGGTCTGCCTTACTTAGAAATATGAGTTTTAACTATTTAAGGTGAAAGGGTTAAAGTCAGTGTCGCGGTCATAATAATCTTCTTTCTCAGCGCGTTTAAGAAACGCCACGACTTTATAGACCACTGGCGTAAACACAACCTCTACACCGACCTTAGCGATAATCTGTGCACCTATTACAAGTGGAATCTTATCATTTGGAATGATACCTGTATTCCAAAAAGCAAGTGGTACAAATAACACAGTATCAATAGCTTCTCCGAATATAGTACTGGTGATTGTACGTTGCCATAGATGCTTGCCTGCACTAATGACCTTCATCTTCGCCATGATGATGCTATTAATGAACTCGCCCACAGCAAAAGCAAACAAGCCGGCGAGTGAAATGCGCCAGGTTGAGCCAAAGGCAATTTCATAAGCATCCTGGTTATGCCAAAACGGTGCGGGCGGTAAAGCGACAATCATCCACGCCATGAGAGAAGCAAATGCTAGCCCTGCAAACCCTGCCCAGATCACGCGGCGGGAAGCGGCGTAGCCATACACCTCAGTCAAAATATCGCCAAAGATAAACGAGATAGGAAAGAACAATACGCCTGCGCCAAAAGTAAGCGTACCCAGCAATGGTGCATCTATTTGGCTGACTTTAGCAGGGCCAATCAAGTTGGAACACACCAACACCGTGACGAACGCTGCCATCATCAGGTCGTAGTATTTATACTGCTTTCTGTGTTGGTTCGCCATGCCGTTACCTTTTAGTGGTCGGTTCTAATTATTGCTCGGTTCTAACATCCAATTTGTCACGCAGATAATCACCTACCAAATTGATTCCCAATATCAAGCTCATTAAACTTGCCCCTACGATCAACACATAATGCGGCGCAATGAGCATATACCGTACCGCGTCCCGTAGCATAGCACCCCACGAAGCATTCGGGCTTTGTATCCCTAAACCCAAGAAAGACAAACTCGCTTCAGCAATCATCACACTCGCTAAACTGTAAGTCGCTTCTACCACTAGCACTGACGCTAATAGTGGCAATATGTGGCGTAAAATCAAGCGCGGTACGCTGGCACCTAGCGACTCCGCGGCTTGCACGTGCTGACGATTACGTAAGCTTAGCGTTTGCCCACGGGTTAATCGTGCATAACTCACCCAGCCGGTCAAACATAAGGCGATTATTAAGTTACTCAAACCTGGGCCCAAGACGGCTGCGAACGCGATTGCCAATAAAATACCAGGGAATGCTAAAAAAACATCGGTAACCTGCATCAATGCCCGATCAACCTTACCGCCATAGAAGCCAGCGATTAGTCCGATAAAAACACCGACCGCCATCGTGATACTGGTCACAATTATCGCTACGACAAAAGAGACTTCGACACCGCGTAGAAGCCGTGCTGAAATACTACGACCCAAATCATCGGCACCCAACCAGAACTGGGCACTAGGACTAGTTAAAATCGCATTCAGGTCAATCAAGTTTGGGTTCAACTGCAACACTCGCCCAATAAGCACGGCTACTAGCCAAAACAACAGGATTAGAAGTGCGAACTTTTTCATGGTTTAGTTTGCATGCTTTAGCTGGAAAACTTCACTCTTGGGTCCGCCATTCGATACACCATATCGGTAGCTAAGTTCACCAAAACGTAACTGAGTGCAACAACCAGCACACACGCTTGAGTGACAGGGTAGTCGCGCTTCTCGATACTCTCCACCAACAACCGCCCGATGCCATCCCAACTGAAAATGGTCTCAGTAATCACTGCGCCCGCCAGCAAGCTACCCATTTGCAAACCCACAATGGTAATAATCGGTAACAATGCCGCACGCATGGCGTGGCGTAATATCACGATAGGTTCATGCAAACCCTTGGCGCGAGCGGTACGAATATAATCATCATTCAGCACCTCCAGCAAACTAGTACGCGTCATGCGGGTAAGTATGGCGCTCAAGCCGAACCCCAGCGTCATTGCTGGCAGAATAATCGAGGCATTAGATTCCATGCCACTCACAGGCAACCAGCCCAGCCAAACCGCGAAGACCAGCATCAATATTGGCCCCAGCCAAAAAGCAGGCATGGCAGAGAGTCGCACTGAAACGATAGTCACGACCAAATCCTGCCATTTATCAGCTTTAAGTGCAGCGTAAATACCCAATGGAATACCGACACATAAACCAATGACTAGCGATAACAATGCCAGTTCGAGGGTCGCCGGATAGCGTGTTTTAATCAACTCGACAATTGGCGTTTTGGTGTGTATCGATTGCCCGAAATCAGCTCGAGACAATTTAACCAAATAAGTACCAAACTGCTGGAGAAGCGGCTGATCTAAGCCTAAATCTGCACGTAAAGCCGTACGGTCTGTTTGCGTTGCAGACTCACCCAGCATCACTTCCACAGGATCGCCCGGCACAAGGTGTATCAATAAAAAGGTGAGTAGTAACACCCCAAAAATAACCGTACAAAAACCAAATAGACGGTTAATCATTATGGATTAGAACTGGGGTGCCTATTTTGACCGCGTCGAACAACTCCATTATGTCGGCATTATGCATGCGTATGCAGCCATGCGAACCTATCGTGCCCATCGGGGTGCTATCTGGCGAGCCATGAATGTAAATGTAGCGCTGCATGGTATCCACGTTGCCAAGCCGGTTCTTGCCAACCTCAGTGCCTGAAAGCCATAAGATACGCGTGAGAATCCAATCACGGTTTGGATAGCTTGCCATCAATTCAGGCGTATACATCTCGCCTGTTGGCCTGCGCCCGACAAATACAGTATTAGGCACTGCATCAGTACCAATCTTGGCACGAATAATGTGGTTGCCTAGCGGCGTACAATTGCTGTTTTTCTCGCAACCTACGCCATTTGCAGCGGTAGAAATGCTGTAGCGCGACTTTACCGAGCCAAAGTCATCGAACAATGTCAGCAGTTGCTGGGTGATAGAGATTTCAATGTGCATGAGAAGCTATTGTAGCTGACCTTTGAATTGTCGTTAAATTGTCCCAATTACCATCAGTCTTGGGTGCATAATTTTCGATATTTTTACGCATGGCAACGAACTGCCCTTCATACCACAGCGGTACATAAGGCAACTGGCTGTGAATCCGTGCCGTAGCAGCAGGCCAATCTTCTTTTGCCAGCAAGCCATCTAGCGCAGCATCTGCATATCTGCCACGGTTGAATCCGATAGGCGGAACGTTATTTGAGCCAAATGCCTTAACATAGATTTCTGGCGTTTTAATGCCGACCCAGGTTAATCCATAAAGTTGAAACTGGCCTTGTTTCACATCCTCGAAAAACGTACCCCAATCGAGACTACGAATCTCCAACTCAATCCCCGCCGGCGCCATCTGGGCTTGCATGATAGTCGCCAGACGCACACGCTGCGCATCGGTTGAGGTTTTATACACTAGCTTCAGCGGTAACTTTACCCCCGCCTCGATTAAAAGCTGCCTCGCCAACACTGGGTCATAATCGTAAGGCTTGAATGTAGCCTGATTGGTGTAATGTTCCGGCGGCAATATCGCAGCCGCTTCACGACTATCTTTCACTAATACCTGCTGAATAATGGCTTGGCGATTGATGGCGTGCGCTATGGCTTGGCGCACTAATAGATTCTTTAGTTGTGGGTCTTGCAGGTTAAATCCAAGATAGGAAAAATTGCTGCCGATTCCAGTTTTTACTTTTATCTCAGGTTCTGTCTGCAAGTATTTCACTAACTCGGGTGGCAGGTCTCCTTGCAATAAGTCGACCTCGCCACGCAACAACTTGAGTACGCGCACTGTTGGGTCTTTCACTTCAATCAAGCTGATAAGCTGCTGATCTGACAAACGCTGCAAAGTGAGTTTGTTTTGCCAAGACACGAATTTTAATGGCCCATTACCTACCGGTGTATGTGAGAAGTCATGCCCTTTTGCAATCAAGTGCGCAGGCAAGACACCAATAATCAATTTTGCAACGAACTGCTGATCAGGCTGTTTAAGATAAAACTCTAAAGTATCTGCATCAATTACTTTGATTTGCGAAATATTGGCAAACTCTGCCGTATGCGGTGAATCTTTCAACTGATTGAATGATTGGTAAGTCGCAGCGATATCCGCCACAGTGAACTGGCTGCCATCGTGAAAATTAGCAGGCTTATCGCGCAAAGTGAATCGATACTGAGTGGGGCTGATTTGCTTCCAATTCGCCAAATCTGGCACAGGTTTTGATTGAGCATCAAAATCTACCAACGAACGGTAAATCAGTCGATTGACGCGTTCAGATGCTGCATCCGTAGCATAACGCGGGTCTAAATTAAGCGGCGCCTGTGCCAAGGCAAACCGAATAGGCGTTGCACGGACTTCAGCATCGTTCCCAGATTGAGCACAGCCAGTGAATGCAATGATGCCTGCTAACAGGGCACTTAATAAAGTAACACTAGATATTAGTGTTTTCTTCACAGCTCGAATAACGCGATTGATTCTACATGCGAGGTATGTGGAAACATATTGATGACCCCAGCGGCACTAAGCGTATAGCCTTTTTCATTCACCAACACCCCTGCATCACGTGCCAAGGTCGCAGGATTGCATGACACGTACACAATACGTTGCGGACTGTTGCTTTCATCTAGTGATTTAATCAATTCAAATGCACCATCACGCGGTGGATCTACCAGCCATTTATCAAAATGGCCTAATTTGGTGAGTGCTTCAGGTGTCATTTTGAACAAATCCGCCACACCAAATTCTACGTGACCAATATTATTTAATTGCGCGCTTTCATTGGCCCTATCCACCAAGTTAGCCAAGCCTTCTAAACCTAACACCTGCGCCCCGCTACGCGCAATCGGCAAAGTGAAGTTGCCAATCCCGCAAAAGAAGTCAGCAATCTTTTCATTAGCTTGCGGATTCAGCAATTGCATTGCCCTGCGTATCATCACCTGGTTGATTTGCGGGTTTACTTGTGTGAACTCATTGGGCTTGAATGGGTAAGTTAAGCCAAATTCTGCCAAGCTATATTGCAATGCGGGAGCAGCCAATGGGTAAAATGGCTTAATCGTGTCCGGCCCTTTAGATTGAGTCCAAATTTGTATGGCATGTTCATCCGCGAATGCTTTTAACAAAACTTCATCTTGCTCGGTTAATTCTGCCATGATGCGCAAAATCAACACAATCACTGGCTTTTCAACGCCATTAATCTCTGCGTCTTCACCGACAGCAAGCTCAATCTGCGGGAGTTTGTCACGCAGGCTGAGTTGTATGATTAAAAGTTGTAATGGTTCTATCAACGCAGAAACTTCAGGGACTAGCACCTCACAGCTATTCATGTCGGCAACGAATCGTGTGGATTTTTCGTTAAACCCTACCAGCACACGCTGCTTTTTCTCTACATATTTCACACTTAAACGTGCTTTATGGCGATAGCCCCAAGTTGGGCCGTACAACGGCGGCAATATGTTCACAGGCTTAACCTTACCAATATGCCAGAGGTCGGTTTCGAGCAGACGCTGCTTGGTAGCTACTTGCCCGGTAAAATCCAGATGCTGTAACTTACAGCCTCCGCATAAACCAAAATGACGGCATTGCGGCATTACCCGCAAGTTAGATTGTTTAAGCACTTCTACAGTACGTGCAATTTCATAACTCGCTTTGATATGGTGCGATTGAAAGGTCACCTTCTCAGTCGGCAAAGCACCTTCAATAAAGATCGTTTTGCCTTCTACATGTGCAACGCCGCGGCCTTCTTGGTCTAGCGATTCGATAATGGCAGTTAAAATTGGAGCTGGTGTAGCTTCTTGGGTAGATCTGTTGCGTCGTTTTCTCATCCTGCTATTTTACCGTAGAGCATGCATTAGAGGAAACGTACTAAATTGATGAAACTGCTTGATTATTCAACAATCTTAATAAAATAAATACAAATAACTTTCAACCAAACAATTGATATCGAGCATATGATGAAAAAGTTAATTTTAGCGACCACTACATTTATTGCTTTTCTATTGATGGTCATGTGCACAGCGCCTCTAGCCGTCGCCGCAGAAGATAAAGTTCAGATTGCAGAATCAGGAATGAAGTATGTTACAGGCGGCATTGGTCAAGATGAAGTTGAAGAGATGCACGGTATAGCAACACAGTTCTCACTCAATATAGTGTTCTCTGAAGGTGCTGTCGGTAGAGCCGTTGATGGAGCAAATGTAGAAATCTTTAATAGCCAAGGTAAATTGGTATTTGCAATCGACGCTGCCAATCCATTGTTATATGTAGATTTACCCGTTGGGAAATATAAAGTTTTGGCAAGTTACAACGGAATTACACAAGGCCATGTCGTCAATATTACGCATAGCAAAAACCAAAGACTTATCTTCAACTGGAAAGGTTCTGTAGAAGAAGACTCTTTGCAAGAAGAGTAGCAATGCCGGCCAGTTGTTGCATTGGAATCCATCCAAGGCAAGTAGAGCATTGTGGTACCGCAAAGCAAAAAACCCAGCCAAGCTGGGTTTTTTATTGGCTGTGGAATGAGGCCCTCAGTTCGGACAGCGCAGCGTCGCCGTTATGCTGTCGCCCGGCTTGTAACGCTTGAGTGTATCCTCATCGGCTTTCATGACAACTGTGTTGCCTTTGCTATCTTGTAGCGTGAGCTCCATGCTTGTCATATCCACTTTCACTACCTTAGTCACAAGCTCCTGCGGGGTACCTGGCTTTTCACAATTGGTATCTGCTGCCAGAAGTGGGGTGGTATACAGAAAGGCGGTCATCAGAACCGCGATATAGTTTCCGGTCTTCATCATCGTCTCCTTTAATCCTTGATATCGTAAATGGCACCAATGGCAGCACCGATACCAGTACCGATCAATGCACCCTTCCCGGCACCGTAGCCAGTACCGGCCCCGATAGCCGCGCCAGCGCCAGCGCCTACAGCCGCTCCTGCCGTGGTTTTACAAGCCGCAGTACCGAGTGAAATGAGCAATATAGTAATGATAGTAAGAACTTTAGATTTATTCATGGCCATATCCTTTCTTTTGAAAAATATGCCAATCAGCAACCCTGTTGCCGCGAACTGCGGATGAAAATTAAATCAGGACTTACCGATTAAAATTATGACCTAAGGCATGTGGCATGAGTTCGTTCTACCGGGTCGGCAAGTAGCGTATTGTGGCGATTCACTAAGAAGCAAAAAGGCTACACGCTGACGATCGATGGCGCCGCAAATCACACGCAGATTTTGAACTGGAAAAGCAGTGAGCCGAAAGAAGCATTGAAGGAAGGAGAGTAACTAAACACTTTTTATAGCTAGTTGCTTTAACCAGATTTAAAAAGAATTATTTCTATTTCCACGCCGCCAGATATTCCTTCCAATGCGATGCCTCATACCCTTTTAGCGTATCTCTTACTAACGCAATTTCACGCTCATAAGCTGCTTGGTTCAACTGTCCGCGCATGAGCTGGAAGCGCAAATAGACCAAATGCGTATTTGCCACATCGGTTTCGCAATAATTGCGAATCTCATCTATTTTTCCGGCTTTAAAGGCATCCCACACTTTACTGCCATCCATGCCCAACTTGCCTGGGAAGCCGCATAGTTTGGCGAGGTCATCCAATGGCGCATTGGCACGTGCATTAAACATCGCCAGCAAATCCATTAAGTCTAGATGGCGTGCATGGTAGCGACTGATGTAATTGTTCCATTTGAAGTCTTTGTCGTCTTCGCCTAAATCCCAATAACGGCTGGCATTGACGCCATTAATCATGCCGCGGTAATGCAGCACGGGCAGATCAAAGCCACCGCCGTTCCACGAAATAATCTGCGGCGTATATTTCTCAATACCGTCGAAAAAACGTTGAATGATTTCAGCTTCAGATGAATTGGCGTCGCCTAAGGTCCAAACCTTGAAGTGATTGCCTTCACGCAAGGCACAAGAAATCGCACAGATGCGATGCTGATGCAATGGTAAAAATTCGCTGCCATTATGCTGGCGACGCTGATGTAAGGCAATATTAGCCACATCTTCATCAGAAATATCTTTGGGTAGATCGTACAAAACACGAAGACCATCCGTATCGGGGATGGTCTCAATATCGAACACTAAGGTTGGCGTCATTCTTATTATTTCCTCTCACGAGGGAGTTTTAGAAATCCATTTTTTGGGATGCAGCACGAGGCGCACGGAACGCAGGAGTCGAGATAGTATGTGTTATACAGCGAGACTATGAGTACCGCGTAACGATGTGATGCGCCCAAAGAATGTAATTTATAAACTCCCTTATCGTTTTACCCAGCCACTCGCATCCTGATACCACCAGCCAGCTTGTGCTTTTTGTACCCATCTTTGCGCAAACGTGCTGCGAATCTCGGCTTCCCATTCTGGGTGAGCATTCGCGGCTGCGATTTCTTTATACAACGCGTTTCTGTCACTATTTTCAGCAGACACAAGAGAATTCAAGCTCTGCCTATCTTTTAACGCAACAGCACTTGCGTCTTTAACGGCAATTAAACCCTCTTTGGTTAAGCCAATCGCACCGCTAGTATAAAAACCAGAAAGCTTGCCATGACGCGCTTGCATACTGTTTTGCAGTGCGGCTATCGCAGGGGTATTAATCTCTAAGTCGGCAGCAGCTTGCGCTAATTGACCCGCCAGCAAACCTGCAACCACCAATAATCCAAATAAAATCTTTTTCATGGTTATATCCTCTATTTCGCCGGGGTTGATGGAGGCTCTACTGTATTTACAGTAGGTTTATCTTCATTTTTAAGCTGCCAGACATCATCGATAATCTTATCGGCCGCCTTTTCTGCAGCTGCCGCAGGAAAGTAAATGTTGATGGTAACGCATGCTGGCAAAATTGCTAGCATGCCTAATAGAGCCAAACCTACCGTCCAATTTCTCATTGTGTATCCTTTTTCTTTAATGCTTTTATCAAAAATAACTATTTAACGATAGCCTTGGTATTGCCATCCGTCACACGTTTGATGCGTGATATTAACTCAGCCCAACCCACGGTTTGATTGTACCCCATCACTGTAATTGCAGGGATACCACTTCCTTTAACGATTACATACCCCTGTGGCGTTGACTCAATCCCGCCCATTATGCAAATATCGTTACGCAATTTACAACTCAAGCCCATTTTGGAGTAATTAAATTCCTCAAAAAATCTTAGAAAACTACGCTGCACGGCAGCAGCAGCGCCTGCACCGCCTAATGCAGAAATATTTTCTACCGCGCGTTGTGATATTTTCTTAGGATATTTACCAGGGCTACTTTTTACCACCGCATCAAATTTAACAGGTTTCCAGTTTTGCATCTGTAAACCTGCAATATCGCCGTCTAGCTTGCCTTCAATTGCGCCAAACGAGAACGTACGCGTTAAATCACCTAAATCCAGATTACGCAACACAATATCTGCATTCAGCTTTGGCGTCTTGCCTAATGGCTCTTGCATCGTAAGTTGCGTAACAGTTGCTGTGCCGTGGAACACGTTCAACACTACACTACCATCAGTAGTTAACTTACCGTTTGCGTAAGTCACTAAAGGTATCTCCGCCGAAGCCTGACCTTGCATGCGGGGTAGCTTAAGGCTGGTACTAAAATCTGCCATCGAGATTGGCTCAAGCTTGGCGCGCAAATGCCAATACCACTCTCCACCGACATGCGTGGCAGAGATATCAGATAAATTCAACGCGCTATCTAAAATTGGCAAGCGAATATTCGGTGATGTCAGTGCATAGCGATTCACCTCGGCTGTAATGTTGGTCTTACCCAAAGGCAAATTAAGTAGTTCACCGCTTTCATAAGCAAAGTTGACATTCTTAGGTTCATCGTAACTCCATGGAATGTTGGCATTGACTTTATAAAACGCGAACTTCTGATTTTTATCCGCCATATCTACATCGTTTAAGCGCAGGTCAAACGACTTTAATTCGGTATTTTTCACTTCAACTTTTAGCGAGACTTTACCTTCAACCTCTGCATTATTAAAAGCTGTCCTCTCTAAAAAAGGCTTAAATAACAGAGGATAGGCCGTGGCTAAATCCATGCTAGGCAAGTTTGCATTCAAATTGATCAACTTACGGTCACTAATGCGAATTTGACCATTAAAATCAAGCTGACCTACACTTTTAATTTGTAAATTAGCACTATCAAAACTCAATAAATCATCGTCTAACTTACCACTAGCAACAAAGCGATGACCGCCACTCGCCATATACAATGGCTGCCAAAACACCTCTCCGGTTTGCCAATCAAGCGTGGTCTGCCATGCCCAGCTAGGCCCAGTCTGTTTTGCCGCAATATTCAAGCTGCCTGTAAATTTCTCTGCGGCGTGCAAGCCGGCCTCATCACTGAAACTTGCATTTTTTAACTGCAATTCCGCACTGATGTCCGGAGAGCCTTTTGTAAATAATCGATTGATTTGAATACTAAAAGGGACATCGATACGCGCAGTTTTGAGTTGCCCTTGCGCGCAATCCCACTGTCCAGCTTGAATGTTTTTTGGCACATTACAAGTCAGGCTAATCTGCACCCAGTCCTTATCTATTTTTTGCTTGAGTGCCGTCTTTAAACTTAGCGTAGGTGTAGATTGATTGAGGTTTAGAGTTAGAGAAGCATTCTGTGCCGCACCTTGCGGATGCTCGATATGCCCGGCTTTGATCGATATTTCGCTAATTGCATGGGCAGAAGCACTCCACAACATCAGGCCACAGATGCCAGCAAGCCTGAACATTGTGAGGCAGCGCATACCCTTAGGAGGGGTAGACACCTGTAGAAAGGTATCTGTCCCCACGATCACACACGATAGAAACGATGACTGCATTCTCTAATTTTTTAGATAACTGCAACGCTGCATACAAAGCACCGCCTGACGAGACCCCTGCGAAAATCCCTTCTTCCATTGCAAGGCGGCGCATGGTTTTTTCAGCATTAGCCTGACCGACATAAATCAAGTCATCCACACGCTTAGGGTCATAGATCTTAGGTAAATACTCTTCTGGCCATTTGCGAATGCCAGGGATTTGTGCTCCCTCTTCAGGCTGAACGCCGATAATTTGCACGTTTGGGTTTTGTTCTTTTAGGTAACGTGAAACACCCATAATAGTGCCTGTCGTGCCCATGCTAGAAACAAAGTGTGTGACCTTGCCTCCCGTATCGCGCCAAATTTCAGGGCCAGTGCCTTCGTAATGTGCAAGTGGGTTATCCATATTGCCGAATTGATCTAATACAATGCCCTCGCCCTCTGCTTGCAGCTTCATCGCAACATCGCGTGCCAGTTCCATACTACCGTCTTTAGGTGTAGAAATAATCTCAGCACCATATGCGCGCATGCTTTGGCGACGTTCGATACTCTGATTATCCGGCATCACCAATATCATCTTATAGCCACGCATCGCTGCCACCATCGCCAAGGCGATGCCTGTATTGCCGCTCGTCGCTTCAATCAGCGTATCGCCAGGTTTGATATCACCACGTGCTTCTGCACGTGTAATCATAGAATACGCCGGCCTGTCTTTCACTGAACCTGCTGGATTATTACCTTCCAGCTTCAGCAGAATAGTATTGCTAGTGTCGCCCGCCATGCGCTGTAATTTCACCAACGGTGTGTTGCCGACAAAGTCATTGATTGTTTTAAAATTCATAAAGTATTTTTATATTTTTTTTGTTAAATAGATGGCATATGCTGCGAAGCCAACAAATGCGATGAGTGACAATTGTGGCAGACTTAACCCTAGAAACGTCCAATCGATTGCAGCACAATCACCAGTGCCACGGAATATGAGCGTCAGTGCTTTTTGCAGCGGGAAGTTCTCAAACATATAATCAAAACCCACACCGCAGTCTGCAATCATGCTCTCACGATGCGCCTGCAACCACCAGTGACGAATTGCCACGCCCGCCCCGCCTAGCGCAGCAAGCACTTGCAACAGCATATAAACCTTACGTCCTAATTGACCAGGTTTATGAATGGCAGCCACTAAAAACAGTAAGCCCAAGCCCATGAATACCATACGCTGCGATATACATAAAGGACAAGGTTCCAAGTGATACTGAGTTTGAATCACCAAGGCTAAACCTACCAAACCAAAGCTGGCGATAAAGCCTAGGAAATAGCCGCTACGACCACTGAATAGTTTTTTTAACATAAATTGATTAGCGCTTATAATTAATTGATAGCAATTGTAATGGATTAAACATATTTTGACAGAACCAACATCCCAAGATTTAACCAGCCAGCCCTCTAGTCGCAAAGTTATGACTGTCACTGAGCTTAATCGTTTAGCACGCAGTGTACTTGAGCAGAGCTTTCCATTATTTTGGGTATCTGGCGAAATTTCCAACCTCACACGCGCCGCCAGCGGCCACTGGTATTTCTCGCTTAAAGATGTTGGTGCACAGGTTCGTTGCGTTATGTTCAAAGGTCGCAATAGTTACTTGGGCTGGTCACCTAAAGAAGGTGACAAAGTCGAGGCACGTGCCACTGTCACGCTGTATGAAGCGCGTGGCGACTTTCAACTAACCGTAGAGTTTTTACAGCGTGCAGGCTTGGGTGCATTGTTTGAAGCGTTTGAGAAACTCAAACTTAAATTACAAGCTGAGGGTTTGTTCGACGTTGCGTTCAAAAAACCATTGCCGGCGCATCCCCAAAAAATCGGTATCGTCACATCACCTGATGCTGCCGCATTAAGAGATGTGCTAACAACACTCAAACGCCGCATGCCTAGCATTCCAATCATCATCTACCCGACACCAGTGCAAGGCAAAGGCGCCGCTATGTTAATCGCCGATGCGATTGACCAGGCGAGCGAACGTGCAGAATGTGACGTGCTGATTATTTGCCGCGGTGGTGGCAGTATCGAAGACTTATGGCAATTCAACGAAGAAATCGTAGCGCGCGCAATTGCCAACTGTAGGATTCCTACCATTAGCGGCGTAGGGCATGAAACCGACTTTACCATCTGCGACTTTGTCGCAGATACCCGCGCTGCCACACCCACAGCCGCAGCCGAGTTGATTACGCCATCACGTGACGCGCTATTGAATGGCTTAAACCAGCTAAAACTACAGCTTGCAAAGAACCTACAATACATACTCAGCCAGCGTGCACAAACTTTGGATTACCTAGCGCGCCGATTGATTTCGCCTTTGCAACAAATCGAACAGCAGAAATCTCATTTAGCGCAAATCACGTACCGCTTGAACTCAAATATCAACCAACAACTACAAACCAAACAGCATAATTTAATTCGCCTCAGTCAAAACTTGCAGCATCTTAACCCGCAAGCGGTGCTCACACGAGGCTATGCATTTGTACAAAATAGCGCCGGTGCAATTATCGCGTCAAGTCAGCAATTGCACGCTGGCGACGAAGTCACATTAACTTTTGGCACTGGTTCAGCAGATGCAACAATCAACAAAACCAATAGTGAATAATACGAATCCATTGATTCATATTAAATATTTCATCAAAAATCTATTGGTTTAGTATTTAACTTGATTGATAATAGCGGTCTTAACTAATAAAACCGCCTTTTTAATGTCATCAACTTCTGGCAGTAAAACAAGACTTTCCGCACTTACACTTGCCGCACTAGGCGTAGTATTTGGTGATATTGGTACCAGTCCTCTGTACACCATGAAGGAAGTATTCTCGGCGGGGCCTCATCCGGTGGCACTCAACGAAGTGAATATGTATGGCATTCTATCGCTGATCGTTTGGTCGCTCATCATGGTGGTATCTGTCAAATATGTCGCGTTTGTGATGCGCGCAGATAACCGTGGTGAAGGCGGCATCATGGCATTACTAGCACTCGCTAGCCGCAATGCTGGTAATGATAAGAAAAAGCAACATACCATCATGTTATTAGGTATTTTGGGGGCCTGTATGTTCTATGCAGACGGCATGATTACCCCTGCCATCTCAGTGCTCTCTGCAGTAGAGGGGCTGGAGGTCGCAGCGCCGATGCTGCATCCGCTGATTCTGCCAATTACACTCATCGTGTTATTCCTTCTATTCTGGGCACAAAGCAAGGGCACCGCATTAGTCGGTGCTTTTTTTGGTCCAATCATGCTGCTTTGGTTTGGTACCTTGGGCGTATTAGGCGTGCTCAGCATTATGGAAAACGTCTCCATTTTGAATGCACTCAATCCAATTTATGCTATCAAATTCTTCGCGGTAAGCCCATGGATAGCTTTTGTAGCATTAGGTGCAGTTGTACTGGCTGTGACTGGCGCTGAGGCACTCTATGCAGATATGGGACATTTTGGACGCTATCCTATCCGCTTGGCTTGGTTTGGATTTGTATTACCTGCCTTAATCCTCAATTACTTCGGGCAAGGCGCACTGATTCTAAAACATCCTGAAACCGTCAAAAATCCTTTTTACTTTCTTGCGCCTGAATGGATGCTATTCCCGCTCATCATATTAGCAACGATGGCTGCTGTCATCGCATCGCAAGCCGTGATTACTGGCGCCTTCTCTGTATCGCGCCAAGCTTTACAACTTGGCTATCTACCACGTATGCATGTTGAACATACCTCCGAAAGTCAAATGGGCCAGGTCTATATGCCACGCGTCAACTGGGGCTTAATGCTCGCAGTCATGGCATTAGTGATTGGCTTTGGCTCTTCCGGCGATCTGGCCGCAGCTTATGGTATTGCCGTCACTGGCGACATGGTCATCACCACACTATTGGCAGGTATCGTGTTCCATAACATCTGGGGTTGGAGCAAGCTACGTACGGGTCTCTTGATTTCATTATTTTTAATTGTAGACGTTGCCTTCTTTAGTGCCAACGTACTGAAAATCCCTGATGGTGGCTGGGTGCCATTAGTGATTGGTATCGTGATTTTCACTTTGATGATTACATGGAAAACAGGCCGCAGCTTGCTCTATCAACATCTGAAAAATGAGGCCATGGCACTTGATCCATTTATTGAGGCAGTGGGTGCCCACCCGCCAGCACGTGTACCGGGTACGGCTCTGTTCCTGACACCCAACCCGGAAGGCGTGCCGCATGCCATGCTGCATAACCTAAAACACAACAAAGTGCTGCACGAAAGAGTAGTGATTCTGACTGTGCGCTTTTTAGAT
>DATHXI010000055.1:0-4098 GCA_035459705.1 Methylotenera sp.
AAAAACGGCATATAAAAATAGTGTAACAAAACCTGATTTGGAATCCTGTCATTTAATACTCTAAATCAGACATTATGCGTAAACCATCACTCTTTATTTAAGGATAATAATTATGTTTGAAGTATTGGTTTATATGTTTGAGAATTACATTGATACACATTTTAGACCTGACGATAATACGCTCTCAAAAGAGCTGTTTGCCGCTGGATTTGATGAACAAGATATTAATGGTGCTTTTAACTGGTTCAATCAGCTTGAGTTGATGACCGAGCAGCCTGATATTTTTGAAAAACCTAATCACGCGAACACACGTATTTTCACTGATGATGAACTGAAGAAAATCAGTGGCGAAAGTTTAGGCTTCATTCTGTTTTTGGTACAAGCCAATATACTCAACACCGCACAACGTGAACTGGTGCTAGACCTCGCAATGAACTTGCCGCAACTTACAATCGGCATAGAAGAAATGCGCTGGATTGTATTAATGACCACTTGGGGTGCCAGCAAGACAGGCCAGGACAAAACTAAAGAGTATCTATTTATTGAAGATGCACTGCTGAACAAAGAAAAACCGACACTACATTAGTAGGTCGGTTTTTTATTAAGTGCATTGTATAGATGCCTATAACTAAGGTTGATTAATCGCTGATGTTATCAACGATACTACTAATCACACCCGCTTGATTCAGCGTGTAAAAGTGGAAACTTGGTACACCCCAAACTTTTAACGTCTCACATAGCTCGCTCACGACATCCACCCCGAATGCGCGTAGAGAAGCCATATCATCACCATATTCCTCTAAGCGCATTCTCAACCAGCGTGGAATCTCTGCACCACAAATGCTGGAGAAACGCGCTAACTGTGTAATGTTATAAATTGGCATGATGCCTGGTACGATTGGAAACGTGATGCCAGATGCATCGCACTGATCAATAAACCTAAAGTACGCTTCTGCATTGTAAAAATATTGCGTAATTGCGGAGTTAGCACCCGCCTCCATTTTACGCTTCAGATTCTGTAAGTCTGCCGCAGGCGTTCTTGCTTCAGGATGAAACTCCGGATAAGCAGCCACTTCAATATGGAAATAATCACCAGTTTCGGCACGAATAAATGCAACTAACTCCGCAGCATAACGAAAATCACCAGCACTGACTTCACCGGATGGCACATCGCCACGCAATGCAACTAAACGCTTAATTCCCTGCGCTTGGTAGGCCTGCAACAAATCGCGTATCTCTTCTTTACTGGAAGAGATACAAGAGATGTGCGGCGCAGCACTGAATCCATCACGCTGGATTTCGAGCACGCTGTCCATGGTTCTGTCACGCGTTGAGCCGCCAGCGCCAAAAGTAACAGAAAAGAATTCGGGGTCGTACTTTGCCAACTGCACGCGCGTTTCACGCAGTTTTGCTATGCCCTCCGCAGTTTTCGGCGGAAAAAACTCAAAGCTGAGAGATGTCTTATTTAATGTAGATGTATTCATTCATTATTCTTTTTTATCGTCAATCACAATTGCCGCCAACAACCAGGAGAGCACACTATAAACCAGCGCACCTATCATCCCTGCCATTAGCGTTCTCACTTCAAACCCTTGCAGCCAATTACCCACAGCATAAAACAACACGCCATTAATGACCAAGATAAAAAGTCCCAACGTTAATATCGTGATTGGTAAAGTGAGTATCACCAGAATCGGCTTAATCAACATATTCACCAAGCCAATCACTAGCGCAGCAATCAAAGCTGTAACAAAGTCAGCCACATGAATATTGGGTACCAAATATGTAACTGCTATTAATGCCAACGCGTTTAATAGCCATACAAGCAACAATTTCATGTGCTTCCCCTTAATTATTAGTAACGATAGGTTTCTGGTTTATATGGGCCTTGCTTCTGCACGCCAATATAAGCCGCTTGCTGGTCAGTTAATGTAGTGAGTTGCGCATTCAGTTTCTTCAATTGCAACACGGCTACTTTTTCATCCAAATGCTTAGGCAAAGTATAAACGCCAACAGGGTATTTAGCTTGTTGTGTGAATAACTCAATTTGCGCAATGGTTTGATTTGCAAAGCTTGAGCTCATCACATATGAAGGATGGCCTGTACCACAACCCAAATTCACTAAACGACCTTTTGCTAAAAGAATGATTTTCTTAGACGCTTTACCATTCATTGGTGGGAAAATCACGTGATCCACTTGCGGTTTAATCTCATCCCACTCATATTTTTCAAGTGATGCAACATCAATCTCGTTATCAAAGTGACCAATATTACAAACAATCGCTTGGTCTTTCATTTTAGCCATGTGGTCATGTGTAATCACGTGGTAATTACCTGTAGCTGTTACAAAAATATCAGCATGATCAGCTGCGTAATCCATGGTTACGACACGGTAACCTTCCATTGCTGCTTGTAGCGCACAGATAGGATCAATCTCAGTCACCCATACTTGTGCTGATAACGCGCGTAAAGCTTGTGCAGAACCTTTACCTACATCGCCGTAACCAGCTACTACAGCCACTTTACCTGCAATCATTACATCGGTTGCGCGCTTAATTGCATCCACCAATGATTCACGACAACCGTACAAGTTATCAAACTTAGATTTGGTGACAGAGTCATTCACATTAATCGCTGGGAATGCTAATTTGCCTTCTTTGTGCATTTGATACAAACGATGCACACCCGTCGTAGTCTCTTCAGTAACGCCGATGATTTTAGCTAAGCGGGTTGAGTACCAAGTCGGATCGGTTTTTAATTTGGCTTTGATTGCATCGAACAAACAGATTTCTTCTTCTGAGGTTGGATTTACAACGACAGATAGATCTTTCTCAGCGCGTGTACCAAGGTGTAATAGCAATGTTGCATCGCCGCCATCATCCAGAATCATGTTGCTGTAGCCACCGTCAGTCCACTCAAAAATACGGTGGGTATAGTCCCAATATTCTGTCAAAGTTTCGCCTTTTACTGCAAACACTGGCGTACCGCCAGCAGCAATCGCAGCTGCTGCATGGTCTTGTGTAGAGTAGATATTACATGACGCCCAACGCACATCTGCGCCCAAATCTTTAAGCGTTTCAATCAACACAGCAGTTTGGATGGTCATGTGCAATGACCCGGTAATACGTGCACCTTTGAGTGGTTGTGCCTTTGCAAACTCTTCGCGAATTGCCATTAGCCCCGGCATTTCAGTTTCAGCAATAGCAATTTCTTTACGGCCAAATGTTGCCAAATTAATATCGGCAATTACATAATCTTTGGCTATATATTTAACATCAGTAGTCACAGTACTCATTATCAATTCCTTGAAATGTGACCAGAGAGAGGAAATGCTGAGAACAAAGCAGAAAAGCGGCGTTTTGTTCACCCAAGTCCCGTGTCTGGCACGGTTTAAATTAGGTGAACGCCGTTACAAACTTTATGAGGTTTGTAAACCGAGCCTGGGATTTGCATGATGCAAACCTCGCAACGTTCCTCGGTTATAAATTACTAAAAACGCAATTATAATGAAATCAAAGCCATTGTCAAAAAACCTTATCGACAACGCCATGATTTCATTGATTTTTTACCTTACTTAAATTCCGGCAGCCGCTTTTAATGCAGCCGCTTTATCGGTGTTTTCCCAAGTAAATTCAGGCTCATCGCGACCAAAGTGGCCATAAGCAGCAGTTTTGGTGTAGATAGGACGCAACAGATCCAACATTTTCACAATGCCTTTTGGACGCAAATCAAAATGCTCCAATACCAATTGCGTCAGCACTTCGTTGGATACCTTGCCAGTGCCATAAGTTTCCACCATGACGCTAGTTGGTTTTGCTACACCAATGGCATAACTTACCTGTACCAAACAACGTGATGCCAAGCCAGCAGCGACGATATTCTTCGCCACATAACGGCCTGCATAAGCAGCGCTACGGTCTACTTTAGAAGGATCTTTACCTGAAAAAGCGCCGCCGCCATGAGGTGCTGCACCACCATAGGTATCCACAATAATCTTACGGCCAGTTAGACCGCAATCACCCTGTGGACCACCCACTACAAAACGACCTGTTGGATTCACTAAATATTTAATCTCACCTTTGATCAACTCTTTAGGCA
>DATHXI010000056.1:0-3888 GCA_035459705.1 Methylotenera sp.
GCGCATATTCTGTGATGTTAGGCGGCATGTTCGCGGGCACTGAAGAAGCACCGGGAGAAGTGGAGCTTTTCCAAGGCCGCTCATATAAATCTTATCGCGGCATGGGTTCTATTGGCGCAATGCAAAAAGGCTCTAGTGACCGCTATTTCCAAGATAATAACGGCAATGCTGACAAATTAGTGCCGGAAGGCATTGAGGGTCGTGTGCCATACAAAGGTAGCGTTCTCGCAGTGATCCATCAATTGATGGGCGGCTTACGCGCGTCTATGGGTTATGTAGGCGCAAGTACCATTACCGAGATGCGTGAACGTGCTGAGTTTGTACAGATCACTTCTGCCGGTATGCGTGAATCACACGTGCATGACGTGCAGATCACTAAAGAAGCACCAAACTACCGTATTGATAATTAATACAATTTATGATGTCTGCAAAATACGGCTAACGCCGTATTTTGCTTTTTATAGCTAGCGAAATTTACGCCATGTCCCATTCAAAAATCCTTATTCTCGATTTTGGCTCTCAAGTCACTCAACTCATCGCACGCCGTGTGCGCGAAGCCCATGTGTACTGTGAAATTCATCCATGCGATGTTTCCGATGAGTTTGTACGCAACTTCGGTGCCGACGGCATTGTGTTATCTGGCAGCCATGCGAGCGTGTATGAAGAAGAGACAGATAAAGCACCGCAAGCCGTGTTTGAATTGGGCGTTCCGGTATTAGGCATCTGCTATGGCATGCAAACCATGGCGCAGCAGCTCGGCGGCAAGGTAGAAGCTGGTACTAAGCGCGAGTTTGGTTTTGCCGAAGTGCGCGCACGCGGTCACTCCGCATTCTTCAAAGACATTCAAGACCGTAGCAATGCTGAAGGTCATGGCTTGCTGGAAGTATGGATGAGTCACGGTGACAAAGTAACAGAATTGCCCGCTGGCTTTAAAGTGATTGCCAGCAATGACACTACGCCAATCGCCGCAATGGCTGACGAAGAGCGCAGATTCTACGCTGTGCAATTCCACCCGGAAGTAACACATACCAAACAAGGCCAAGCGATGTTAAACCGCTTCGTGCTGGACATTTGCGGCGCAAAACCTGACTGGATTATGGGCGACCACATTGAAGAAGCCGTTGCTAAAATTAGAGCACAAGTCGGTGATGAAGAAGTCATTTTAGGTTTGTCTGGTGGCGTGGACTCCAGCGTAGCGGCAGCATTGATTCATCGTGCGATTGGTGACCAGCTGACTTGCGTATTCGTAGATCACGGTTTATTACGCTTGAATGAAGGCAAAATGGTCATGGAGATGTTTGCCGGCCGCTTGCATGTAAAAGTGATTCATGTGGATGCCGTTGACCAATTCATGGGACATTTGACCGGCGTTTCCGACCCGGAAGCCAAACGTAAAATCATTGGTCGTGAATTTGTAGAAGTTTTCCAAGCTGAAGCTAAAAAACTCAAGAACGCAAAATTTTTGGCACAAGGTACCATCTACCCGGATGTGATTGAATCTGGTGGTGCAAAAACCAAAAAAGCCGTTACTATCAAGAGCCACCACAACGTGGGTGGCTTACCTGAAACACTAGGCTTAAAACTGCTAGAGCCACTGCGCGACTTGTTTAAAGACGAAGTCCGAGAACTAGGCGTGGCACTTGGCTTGCCGCACGACATGGTGTACCGCCACCCTTTCCCAGGCCCTGGCTTAGGTGTACGTATTCTAGGTGCGGTGAATAAAGAATTTGCGGACCTATTACGTTTAGCTGATGCTATTTTCATTGAAGAACTGCGTGCTAGCGGTTGGTATGAAAAGACCTCACAAGCCTTTGCCGTATTCTTGCCGGTCAAATCAGTCGGCGTGATGGGCGATGGCCGCACTTATGATTATGTTGTTGCGCTCCGCGCCGTGATTACAAGTGACTTTATGACTGCACATTGGGCTGAGCTGCCTTATGACTTACTGGGCAAAGTATCGAACAGAATCATCAATGAGGTGCGTGGCATCAACCGTGTTGTGTACGATATCTCTGGCAAGCCACCAGCGACCATTGAGTGGGAATGATTTTACAATTCAACAACATACGATAAAAGAAAATTGTGCTAATATCGTTTTAACATGCGTTATTTAAGACTAGGGGCTCACATGAAATCACTACAAATGTTAGTTCTATTTTCAGTGTTACTCACCTTAGCAGCTTGCGCTAATGATGGGCCTAAATTGAGCTATAGCCCGCAAAACATCATGCAAGCCGTGAATACTAAATACCCGGCTGAACGTACTAATTTAATCTACATCGGTGCGCCTGAAGGTTTTATTGCACCTCGTGAAGCGATTAAAGAAGTGAAAGATGGTGTTGATGCTGGCAAGGTAGTAGCGATTATTACGGCGTTGCATGTGAACACTTCTACCGTGATTATCACGGGTACTGATGACGACTTAAACGCTGCCACGTTGGCACGTGCGTTAACTACAGGTAAAGAAAAAGTTTCTGGTTCGAAAGTGATCTATGTAGGCGGCAAAGAAAGCTTGTCTAATTTGAGCAAGTTAGCCAGTGATGCTGGCGTCAATATAGAATTTATGGATTTACCAAGCTAACAGTCGTATAGACCTTAGTACTCAGGTGCCTGAGCCGAGCTTGCTCGGCTCAACTTTTTTATAAAACAAGCACTTTATACAAAATAAGCTGAAATTATGAGTCGCGCTTTTGTTAAAGAAAATGATTTAGAACACGCCGGTATTGATGTGCCAGAGCGTCCAGTGAGTGCACATCCGAATTACGTGACCTCCAATGGCTTAAAACAACTGGAAGCTGAAGCAGATAAGTTAGAACAAGCACGAGCAGCGCTTAAAAAAAACCAAGAATCTAACGCTGAACAAGACCCTATGACGCGGCAAAAGATCGCAATAATAGACCGCGACTTGCGCTATATAGGCGCGCGCTTGGCCAGTGCGATTTTGATTGATAGTGCAGTGCAGCACCCTGACGCAACAACCGTGTTATTCGGCGCAACAGTAACCGTAGAAGATGACGATGGTGAGCAACACCTGTTTACCATCGTAGGTGAAGACGAGGCAGACATGGCATGTAATAAAGTCAGCTATCTGTCACCTATTGCAAAAGCGCTGATTGGAAGAAAACTTGGCGACAACGTGGAATGGCAGCGCCCGATTGGCAATACGCAATTAACGATTATAGAAATTAAATATTAGTGGTACTACTAGAAAGCACTGAAAGAATGCAAGACACCATCCTGCAAAATGGCAGCATGCCAGTCCATCAAGCAATTGAGAGCCGCCGTTCAATTAAGCATTTTGATATGCATCATAAAATGACCGCGGATGAAATTGAAAAGCTCATGTCATTGGCGATGCTATCTCCCACTGCCTTTAATATCCAGAATTGGCGCTTTGTCGTAGTCACAGACCCTGTGCTACGCCAACAAATTCGCACAGTAAGTTGGAATCAAGCGCAGGTTGAAGAAGCATCATTACTCATTGTATTGACTGCCGATCTAAAAGCATGGGCCAAGGAGCCGGAGCGCTATTGGCTACATGCGCCTAAAGAAGTGTCAGCTCATCTGGTACCTGCGATTGGTCAATATTATCAAGGCAATGCACAAGTAGAACGCGACGAAGCGATGCGCTCATGTGGTATGGCGGCGATGGCAATCATGCTGGCAGCAAAAGAAATGGGCTACGATACTTGCCCAATGGATGGCTTTGATTTCGGTGCTGTTGCACAACTGCTCAATTTGCCCGCCGACCACACGCCAACTATGTTTGTAACGGTGGGCAAGGCTATTAAAGCAGCATGGCCGCGCGGTAAGCAATTAAGCATGGATGAAGTCGTCATCCAAAATAAATTTTAATTACATAACAAATACTTAAGCAATATCAATCTT
>DATHXI010000057.1:0-8709 GCA_035459705.1 Methylotenera sp.
CAGCATTTCACTGGCCGCTTTGGCAGGCGGGCCATTGGCGGGTGCCGTCGCCTTCTTGGCTCAGAAAGTCCTGAAAGACCCGCTGAATAAGATTATTTCTACTGAATATGAAATTACTGGCACTTGGGATAATCCAATAGAGGTCAAAGCGCCGGATAAGGATCAAGAAACGAGTAGCAACTCACCCTTGAACTAATCAACGATAAGACTCAAGATATTGATATATTATTGGGCATAATAATTTGGATGACATATGGCTATTACTTCTCGCTTAAAAACAACTAAAGCAAAACTCAACAATCAAGACATCATCAAGATTGCAGCGATCCAGATGGCCTCAGGTCCCTATGTGTCAGCCAACTTGAGCGAAACTGAGCGTTTAATTGAAATCGCCGTGAATCAAGGGGCAAGGTTAGTGGTGCTCCCTGAATATTTTGCCATTATGGGTTTAAAAGAAACCGATAAAGTAAATGTGAGGGAAGAGGACGGTAAAGGTCCTATTCAAGACTTTTTAGCAAAAATGGCTAAAAAACATCGTATCTGGTTGATCGGTGGCTCTGTACCAATGGTTAGCACTCATCCAAATAAAGTTCGTAACAGCTGCTTAGTCTATGATGACAAAGGAAAGCAAGTTGCGCGCTATGACAAAATCCATTTATTCGGCTTAGATTTGGGTAACGAACACTATCACGAAGAGAAAACAATTGAGCCTGGCGATGCGATTAAAGTGGTTGATACGCCATTCGGTAAGATTGGGCTCTCTATATGCTACGACCTTCGCTTCCCTGAGCTTTATCGTGCCATGGGCGAAGTGAATATTATCGTTATTCCTGCAGCCTTTACTGACACCACAGGTAAAGCACATTGGGAAAGCCTGATCCGCGCACGCGCTATTGAAAATCTCAGTTATGTGATTGCACCTGCACAAGGCGGTTACCACTTGTCTGGCCGTGAAACGCATGGCAACAGTATGATCGTTGATCCATGGGGCGTGATTCTAGACAGGTTGCCACGTGGTTCTGGCGTAGTCATTGCCACCATGAACCCAAAATACCAAGAAAGCTTGAGAGCGAGCTTACCCGCACTAAAACATCGAACAATTAAAATGGTTGCTCAATAAAGTTATACACTTAAACCAAGTGTAACTAATTGAGTCAGATATATTAACCAGGAAACTTGCTCTACTATTTATGACGTTAATTGCAGAAATTACTTAGTAGTTTTAGAGCGCATTAATGATATATTTAATTTATTGAAATATAGTTATTGATAAGTGAAATACCAATAGCCACCATATAGGCCGCAACGATTAAATGAAAACTCAAGAGATACCTACCAAAGCAAGCCCGAATACTGCAATTGAAAAGTTTGGATCACATTTTGATGCAGCTACAGAGGCTCTGCTCGCGCCCGCTAGCTTAGATACTGCAAAGCTACAAAATGTGCTTGGCGACATGATGTCGCATAAAATTGATTATGCAGACTTGTACTTCCAATACAGTCGCTCTGAATCTTGGGGCTTGGAAGAAGGTCAAGTGAAGTCAGGTAACTTTTCTATTGATCAAGGCGTTGGTGTGCGTGCTGTAAGCGGAGAAAAAACCGCTTTTGCCTACTCTGATGACATCAATTTAACGGCATTATTACAAGCTGCAAAAGCCACCAAAGCCATTGCCAGCTTGGGTAGCGAGCAATCTGCTAACACCAATTCAGTTGTCACACGCCAAGCGCCGCGGCTTTACTTGCCACATGACCCAATTGCATCACTCTCTGCTGACGCAAAAGTGAGATTACTTGAGCGCTTAGAATCAATCGCCAGAAAAATCGATAGCCGCATTTCACAAGTGACTGCATCCATTGCCGGTGAATACGAGGTGGTGATGGTAGCACGTCACGATGGTGTGATGGCAGCGGATGTACGCCCATTAGTACGCTTAGGCATCAATGTCATTGCCGAAAGTAATGGCCGCCGTGAACAGGGCTCTGCTGGCGGTGGTGGTCGTTTTGACTACAGCTATTTCACCGATGAGATTTTGCATGACTATGCGCAAAAAGCCGTGCATCAAGCCTTGATCAACCTGGAAGCACGCCCTGCCCCGGCCGGCAGCATGACCGTAGTATTAGGCGCTGGCTGGCCTGGTATCTTATTACACGAAGCGATTGGCCACGGTCTGGAAGGCGACTTTAACCGCAAAGGCAGTTCAGCTTTCAGTAATATGATAGGCCAACAAGTCGCGGCCAAAGGCATCACCATCGTCGACGATGGTACGATTCAAGACCGTCGCGGTTCGCTCAGTATTGATGATGAAGGCAACCCAACTAACAGAACTGTGTTAATTGAAGATGGCATCTTGCGTGGTTACATTCAGGATAGCTTAAACGCACGCTTAATGAATATGCCGGTGACTGGCAATGCACGCCGCGAAAGCTATGCGCATATACCAATGCCACGCATGACCAATACCTATATGTTAAACGGTACATTACCGCCTGAAGAAATCATTAAATCAGTCAAAAAAGGTTTGTACGCTGCCAACTTTGGCGGTGGTCAAGTCGACATTACCAGTGGCAAGTTCGTATTCAGTGCCGCAGAAGCCTACATGATTGAAGACGGAAAAATTACTTATCCAGTCAAAGGTGCCACCTTAATTGGCAATGGTCCGGAAGTACTAAAACGCGTATCAATGATCGGTAACGACATGTCACTTGATAGCGGCGTAGGTACTTGTGGTAAAGAGGGTCAAAGCGTGCCGGTTGGTGTAGGTCAGCCCACCCTTAAAATCGACGCGCTAACCGTAGGTGGCACGGCTTAATAACACCCTAAGCCATTGAGTTAAGCCTGAGATAAATTACGGTTGCCATCTCGCAACCGTTATAATCTTGTCCTTTCGAATTGCATTAAAATCTCACTCATGACGCAGACATCGCTGCCTATTCCAAAAACTGGCCAATCAACACGTGTTGAGCTGTCGACCAATGGCGAAGATGGTCTGGCACTCACAGAATTAGCTACAAAACTCAAAACTAACAAACAACCGCTGGTGGTAGTTACCGCCAACGCGTTTGATGCGCAACGCCTGCTTGAAGAAATCCCCTACTTCGCACCTAGCTTAAGTGTGCACTTGCTACCTGACTGGGAAACGCTGCCGTACGACCAGTTTTCACCACACCCGGATTTAATCTCCGAGCGCTTGACGACGCTCTACCAGATTTCGCAAAACACCTGTGACGTCATCATCGTGCCACTGTCTACGGCGCTGATTCGTTTGAGTCCGAAAGCCTATTTAAGCGCCAATACCTTCATGCTTAAAAAAGGCCAAACGCTGGATACGGAAGCGCTACGTTTACAGTGCGCCGAGGCGGGCTACCATCATGTCAGCCAAGTGATTTCGCATGGCGAGTTTAGTGTGCGTGGTGGCTTGGTAGACCTGTTCCCAATGGGTTCTGCACTGCCTTACCGTCTGGATTTATTTGATAACGAAATTGAAACCATCCGCACCTTTGATGTGGACACACAGCGCAGCCTTTACCCCGTGCCTGAAATCAGGTTGCTACCAGCACGTGAGTTCCCATTAGATGAAGCTGGTATCGCACTATTTCGCAGTCAATTCAGGGAAGCGTTTGAAGGCGATCCGCAACGAGCCAAAATTTACAAAGATGTGAGTAAAGGCATCGCCTCTGGTGGCATTGAATGGTATCTGCCATTGTTTTTTGAACAAACTGCGACTTTACTTGATTACTTACCTGACAATTGTTTGCTATGCCTACATGGCGATTTAGACCTCAGTGCGCAAAATTTCTGGCGCGAAGCGCAATCACGTTACAGATTACTGGCGCACGACGCTGAGCGCCCCCTATTAACACCAGAAAAGTTACTGATTAAAACAGAAGACTTTTTTGCGACAACGCATCAATTTACGCGCTTGCTATTGAACACTAATGCAACGTCTACTGGCTTGCCTGGCCTGGATATTGAACGCCGCGCTGAACAGCCACTACACAAACTGCAAAGTTACGTGCATGATTTTTCAGGACGTATATTAATCGCAGCAGAAAGTCTGGGCCGCCGCGAGACCATTGCCCAACTGTTTGCAGAGCATGGCTTACAACCGGCAATGATAGAAACCTGGGCGGACTTTACGCAATCTGATAGCAAGCTCATGTTAGGCGTTTCGCCGCTACATCATGGCTTTCGCTTAGAAAAATCAGCAGCTAAAAATTCGATTGCCATCATCACGGAAGCCGAGCTTTACGCCGCCACAGTACGCCAGCAACGTAGACGCGAGAAAGAAAAAGCCCGCAGCACTGAAGGTATGCTCAAAGATTTATCTGAATTGCGTCCAAACGACCCTGTGGTACATGAGCAGCACGGCGTAGGTCGCTATAAAGGCTTAATCAATCTGGACTTCGGTGAAGGCGAGACTGAGTTTCTACTATTAGAGTACTTTGGTGACGACAAGCTATATGTGCCAGTATCCCAGCTATTTCTAATCTCACGTTATTCTGGTGGTCCACCGGAATCTGCGCCTTTGCATCGCCTAGGCAGTGGCAACTGGGAAAAAGCCAAGAAAAAGGCGCTCAAGCAGATCCGCGACACCGCTGCGGAATTACTTAACCTGTATGCACAACGTGCTGCACGCCGTGGCCATGCATTTACTTTAAGCCTACATGATTACGAAACCTTCTGCGAAGGCTTTCCGTTCGAAGAAACGCCTGATCAGTTAGAGGCCATTGAGAACGTCATCAAAGACATGCAATCCGGTCGCCCAATGGATAGACTAGTATGTGGCGACGTGGGCTTTGGTAAGACCGAAGTCGCACTACGCGCGGCCTTTGTGGCGGTGATGGGTGGCCGACAAGTCGCGGTGCTGGTACCAACCACCTTACTTGCTGAACAACACTTCAATAACTTTAATGACCGTTTCGCCGAATGGCCAATCAAGATAGCCGAGATTTCGCGTTTCAGAACCGCTAAAGAACAAGCAGAGGCCCTACGTGGACTCGAAGCTGGCGAAATAGACATTATCATCGGCACGCATAGGCTGATTCAAAAAGACGTGAAATTCAAAAATCTGGGCTTGGTGATTCTGGATGAAGAACATCGCTTTGGCGTGCGTCAAAAAGAACAACTGAAAGCCTTACGTGCAGAGGTCGACATACTCACGCTCACCGCTACCCCTATCCCACGTACATTAAGTATGGCGATGGAAGGTCTGCGCGAGTTCTCTATCATCACCACGCCGCCGCAAAAACGTTTGAGTATTAAGACCTTCCATACTGACTACTCCGAAGGCATCATTCGTGAGGCCGCGATGCGTGAATTCAAGCGCGGCGGTCAAGTGTACTTCCTGCACAATGAAGTAGATACCATACACTCGATGCGCGAGAAGCTTGAGCGTATCCTGCCCGATGCACGTATCGCAGTTGCTCATGGTCAATTGCGTGAACGCGAGCTAGAGCATGTGATGCGCGACTTTTATAATCAAAGCTTTAATCTATTGCTATGCACCACGATTATTGAAACTGGTATTGATGTACCGACCGCCAACACCATCATTTTGAACAAGGCTGATATGTTCGGCTTGGCGCAAATGCATCAACTACGCGGTCGTGTAGGCCGTTCACATCACCAGGCATATGCTTACCTGCTCACAGACCCAGACCGTAAAATCACCGTACAAGCGCAAAAACGTTTAGATGCTATCCAGTTGATGGAAGACCTAGGTGCTGGCTTCCATCTCGCGATGCATGACTTGGAGATTCGCGGTGCGGGTGAATTACTAGGTGATAGCCAAAGTGGTGAGATGCAAGAGATTGGTTTTCATTTGTATTCCGACATGCTGAATCATGCCGTGAAACAGCTCAAAGCTGGCAAAGAGCCTGATTTGAATGCGCCACTAGGTGTCACCACAGAAATCAACCTGCATACACCTGCGCTGCTCACCAATAAATACTGTCCGGATGTACATGAGCGCCTAGTGATTTATAAACGCTTAGCCAACTGTAACGATGATGACGAGCTTGATGGCTTGCAAGAAGAATTGATAGACCGCTTTGGTTTGCTGCCGGAACAAGGTGAAGCACTGATGGCCTGTCACCGCCTGCGCGTGGCGGCAAAACCAATTGGCATCATCAAAATCGATGCGAGTGCTGATGCTATCCAACTCCAATTCAACCCAAAAGCTGATATCGACCCAACCAAGCTGATTGCTTTACTACAGCGCGATAGACGTTGTCGTATGAACGGCCCAGACAAATTAAGAGTCACAGTAGGCCTGGAAGAAATCAGTCACCGTGCAGATTTCGTAAAAGTACTGCTTAAAGAATTTACCTAGTAATTCCACTTCACCTATCAACCGAGTTTATAACTATGTTAGAAAAAATTATTACTGTAGTAGCGCTTTGGATTATGAGTGTCATTTCAACCATGGGTTATGGTGGCATCGTGCTGCTCATGGCGATTGAATCTGCCTGTATTCCACTACATTCAGAAATCATCATGCCATTTGCGGGATTTTTAGTATTTAAAGGTGAAATGACCTTATGGTGGGTGGCATTCGCAGGTGCTATCGGCTGCGTGGTGGGTTCAATCCCCGCCTATTATGTTGGTATGTTTGGCGGCAGACCGCTCGCTGAAAAATACGGTAAATATGTACTGATCTCAAAGAAAGATCTCGACATGGCAGACCGCTGGTTTGATAAGCATGGTGACATCATTATCTTCATCGCGCGCTTACTGCCTGCGGTACGCACATTCATTGCCTTCCCCGCTGGTGTAGCGAGAATGAATATGTCTAAATTTATTATCTACACTTTTGTCGGTTCGCTCATCTGGTGCTGGGTACTTGCGTACGCGGGGATGAAATTCGGTGAACATTGGGTAGACCTAAAAGTGTATTTCCACCAGTTCCATTATGTGATTATTGCAGCAGGCGTGGTGTTTCTGGTGTGGTACGTCAGACGCCATTTTAAGAACGAGTAATATACTAGGTAAGTTATATTAACTCGACTAGCTGACAGAATTAGAATTTTAATTAACCGCAAACTTTGAGATTTGGCCCTACTTGATAAAGTGCTCTTCTATGTCCAATATCGTCGTTTCTTTTATTCTTATCTGCTAGTTTTAGCAATGTTGGTAAATCTTTCTTACTTGCAAATAACAGATTGGTGGCGCGCTGCTCAAATGGCTGCGGCAGCTTTTCTTCTGCCCATACGCCATTACGATAAACATATTTCGAATAAACTTCACAACCATTTGAAATAGCTACCAATGAAAATATAATCGGTTCAGTGGCTAACATATCTAGAACTAGGGGGATTTCTGGATAAGTACGAGGGGACTTTTTTACTGAGTGCCACTCAACTATCTGACTTGATTCAGAAGGGTATTCAAATCGAATACGATACTCATCAATTTTAGACCCGCTGCTGTTGGATGCCCACTCAGCACCACCGATAACATATATAGCATCACGCTCCACGACAATGACTTTGCCGTCACTCAACTGCACTTCTTCTTTCCAGCTAGATTTTCCCGCCCCACAGGCAGTCAAACTAGCTCCCAGAATCAATGCCAAACCAATTGTTTTAAATGCCTTCAATAACCAATGTCCATTGCTCATGCTACTTTCCTTAGTAATTAGAACAATAGGGGACAGACCACGTTTTATTTCAACTTCTCTTCTCATATCGCCTTCCAGTTGTTGTTCTTGGGTTTTACTAGGCCTGCCAGCCTTACTTTTTTCTACAAGCTGGGCTGATTTAATCGGAGCCTGTTCCATATTGTTCTTGTTATTCCCTAACTCAATTCAACTAATTGACCGTGCGCTAAAAACAATACCGCTTTTTTAATTGGCAATCCCTCAGCATAGAATACGCCCGCATAACGCTCTAATTGCGGGCGGTGTTGCTCCGCAGTTAAAACTAAGTCCACACCATCTTCCAAGTGCATCAGCTTGTAATCCACAATCCAACGCACATCGCTCTCTACAAAAGTACGATCAATCACGTGATTCTTAATCTCGGTAGTTTCAACCTGCATTAGGCTCAGTTCGCTCGCTGCATCCACATGGTTTTTTAAAACCCATCGCCCAACTTCACTACTCAGCGTTGTCTGTAAGGCTGCTAGTACCTGCGCTGCCCCTTGTTGCGCTAGCGCGGTTGAATGACCTTGCTGCATCAGCCATTTTTGCATCGCTGGCTGGCATTGCTGCAACCGTTCTGCATTCCACGTTTGCACATCAGTAGTGGCAAATAACTCCATATAAAGATGCGCCAATGTGCCGCAATGTCTTTGTATATCTGCACTAATCAAAGACACAGCAAGATTCTCTACCGGCTTATTTAGCAAAGATTGGAAGCCTGAACTGACACCAGCCTGCTGACTATAAGTACTTGATGTTTGAGACAAAAACTCACTTGTTGGCAGACGTTGTAATTGCGGTTTGAATTCACTGATATCCATCGATTTTGTCACTTTGGCACCCAAATCTAAAGGTACTGCCTGTGCAAAATCAGCTGCGACTGCTGGCCACAGGACCTCTAGCAATGATCTAGATGCTGGCTTGAGCTCACCTTTTGTATTCGCTTGCATCGTGGCAATCAAGTGTAGCTGTCGCTCGGTACGTGTTGCCGCTACATACAGCAAGCGAACGATTTCATTGTCATTACGTGCTGTCTCCAGACCTTTAAGAAAGTCATAGACATTGGGTG
>DATHXI010000058.1:0-15238 GCA_035459705.1 Methylotenera sp.
CATCAAAGTCTGATCCTTCAAGCTCTATTCCGACCGAGAAATCATTACAGCGTTCCCGCCCTTGCCAATTTGATACACCAGCATGCCATGCACGGTCTAGGCACGACACAAATTGTATAAGTTCGCCGTCACGCCGAATCAAGAAATGTGATGATACTTTGCGGGTATAAATCTCTGCGTAATAAGGATGCTCGTCTGGATTGAGTCGATTGGTAAATAACTCAATAATGCCATTACCACCATATTGACTGGGCGGCAGGCTGATGTTGTGGATGACGATGAGGCTGATAGCCGATGGCTGCGCGTTAGCTAAACACGGACGAGCATCAAAATTAGGCGACGCAATAAAGCGTGCGTCAACCGCAAAACCTGCGTCATCGATAACATAAGATTTCATAGCAACTAATTTTATGCGAAATTTCAATCAAACATAGCGGTAATCCGATAAAATCACGACATTAACAAATATTTACACCCACTTAAGGAAAAACCTGCATGGTCTTTTTACAACTGTTTGTCATGTTGATTGTGATTTTAATCGCGGCGGAAGTGTTTACCAACGCGCTGGAACATCTAGGAGAGAAGCTGAAAATATCAGAAGGGGTGACGGGCTCTTTATTTGCCGCAGTAGGCACAGCGTTGCCAGAAACTTCAGTGCCTTTATTGGCCATTTTTGCGGGTACATCTAATGCACATACCAATCATGAGATTGGTGTAGGTGCCATACTGGGCGCACCATTGATGTTAGCGACTTTGTCTATCTTTCTAATGGCATTGTCTGTTTATAAGAGCCGTGGCCTAGTCGGTCATTTGCGTCCAGAGCGTACTGGTTTAAAGCGTGACCTGAATTACTTCCTGGTTGCGTTCATCGTTGCCGCCGCCGCGTTGTATGTGCCGCATGATAGCACCTTGATTAGAATTGCCATCGGTCTAGGCATGGTGATGATTTATGTGGTGTATGTCTTTCAAACCTTGCGATCTTCTAAAGCGCTGGTTAAGGATGGTCATGCTACTGAGGCTGGTGATCCAATGTTTTTGAACCGTATTGGTGTTCCAACCAATGGTTACACTATTACCTTACAAATCATTCTCGGTTTGGCGTTGCTCATTGCCGGTGCAAAAGGCTTTATTAATGGTGTTGAAGAGGCCGCGACTATATTGGGAATTTCGACCTTACTATTGTCATTATTGATCATTCCAATTGCTACAGAACTACCTGAGAAAGTGAACAGCATCTTGTGGATACGCAGAGGTAAAGACACCTTAGCGTTCGGTAATATCACTGGTGCTATGGTGTTTCAAGGTACCTTATTACCTGCAATTGGTATTATGCTCACCCCTTGGCAGCCACAAAGTGAGGTGGTAATTGGGTTCGTGATTACATTACTTGCTGCAGTATGGTTGCGTGTTATGGTGGAAAGAGGGCAGCTACAGGTATGGCATATTATAGTGAATGGCCTGCTTTATATTAGCTATCTGGTAATTGTACTGTCTTAGCATTTACTTGCTTCGAGGCTCAGTCATTGAGCCTCGATAGACTAGGGTTTCTTAAGTTTCATTCTCATTAATCTGGCCATCTTGCAGTTCATTATCCAAATCAATATCATCCTCTTTAGCTAGGCCAAGTTTAGACAAGCGATACCTTAACGTACGGAAACTCACCCCCAGTAATTTAGCCGCTGCTGTCTTGTTATTCTTAGCTTTGCTTAAAGCATTGATGATTGCTCTTTTTTCGATATCTTCCAGATAGTCCGATAGGCTTACTTGTAGCGTGTGCTCTGGGTCAAACGATGGTTTCTTGATGGACTCAAGTCCGAATTTGTCTTCGTTCATCAGGTCGTCGATCGTGATGGTCTGCCCGTCACACATGGCTAAAGCACGTTCTAACATATTCTCCAATTCACGCACATTGCCCGGGAATTGTAATTTCGACATATAGGTTTGCGCGGCGCTTTCAACTTGCGGTATTGGAATGTTCAGACTGGCGCATTGCTTGGTCAGCAGTAGATTCGCCAATAATGGGATGTCGGCTGGGCGGTCACGCAATGCAGGCATTTTGAGTTGGATGACGTTGAGTCGATAGTATAAATCTTGTCTAAACAAGCCAGCATCCATCATCTCACTCAAGTTTTTATGCGTGGCGCTAATGATGCGAACGTCTACGGTTTCTTCATTAGTGCCGCCAACCATGCGCACTTTCTTCTCTTGAATCGCACGCAATAGTTTGACCTGCATGGGTAAAGGTAAATCAGCTACTTCGTCCAGAAACAGCGTGCCGCCACTGGCGGCCTGAAACATACCTTCTTTATCTTGGTTGGCACCGGTAAATGCACCTTTTTTATAGCCAAAAAACTCGCTTTCCATCAGGTTCTCTGGAATGGCGCCACAGTTAACGGCAATAAAAGCGCCATCTCGACGTGAGCTGTTGCTATGAATGAGTTTTGCTGCCAGTTCTTTGCCACTGCCCGATTCACCACTGATATATACAGGGGCTTGACTGCGTGCAAGCTTAACAATCATTGTGCGTACATATTGAATAGGCTCAGAGTCGCCTATCATATCTAAGGTGCTTGTATTGTTGGTACTGGCTTGCGTCGAGAGCTTGAGTGCAAACTCAATGACAGGACGTAACTGCTTCAACGAGATTGGTTTGGTCAGATAGTCAAAAGCGCCCGATTTAAGCGCAGAGACCGCATTCTCAGTGCTGGCGTGTGCAGTAATAACGGCAACGGGTAGTCCTGTATAGAACTCACTGATGTGATTTACTAAATCGAGGCCAGTGCCATCAGGCATCTGCATATCCGTAAGACATAGCGCATATTGACGTTGCTTGAGTAGAACTTTGGCTTCTTCAATGCCGCTGGCACTGTATGTTTCAATATCCATACGCTCTAGTGTCATCACTAGTAATTCGCGGATATCAGTTTCATCGTCTACAATCAAGCAGGTGAGTTTTTGAGCCATGCGCCATTATGCCTTTTTTAATTGGACTTTTTAAGAAGAACTATAAATGTACTGCCATGCTCGAGTCTTTGATATTGTAGGCTTGCGCCGTTGGCTTCTGCCAATTCACGTGAAATGTAAAGACCTAAGCCATTTCCAGTTTTTTTTGTGGTAAAGAATGGCTCGAATAGTCTGGCACGGTCTTGTTCATCTACGCCGTCGCCATCATCTTGGATTTCGACATATAAACCACTGCTACCCACAGTAAAACAACGCAAGTTCAAGCTACCCACTTGTTTTTGGCTATGTTGCCAACCATTTCTACAAAGGTTCCATAGAATTTGCGTTAAATGACGGTGATCAAAAACGACAGTAGATTTCTGATGACCAAGCATTAATTTAAAATGGTCAGCAGGGATTTTTTCAACCGCACAGAATTGCGTATGAAAATCTATTAGAAACTGGTGAAGCTCAATTTGCTCCTGGTGCGTGCGGTCACGTCGGTTGAGCTCCAGAACATCTTTAATGATTTGGTCGATACGTTGAATATTATCTGAGATGATTTGCAGAATTCGCCCAGTGGGCTCTGTGACATGTTCTTCTTGTAGTAACTGATTTGCATGGCTAATTGCACTGAGCGGGTTACGGATTTCATGCGCAATATTTGCAGTTAATCTGCCAAGTGCAGCTAGTTTTGCCTGTTGCGCAGTAGCTTGTATCTGACTCCAATCTTGAATAAATACTATAGCGCCTTGGCTACGTAATTCATTGATGGGCATGAACCTGAGTTTTAATTCACGGCTGTTCATTGGAATAGTCAAATTGCTATGGCTATTTCCCCCCTTAATCCAGTCACTGAACGCACTGGCTATTTGAGGCACTGTTGCGGTTAATGTCATTGTTTCTGCCTTGTCTTTAGGTAAAGACAGCAGTGACTCTGCTTGTAGATTATGGTGGCGGATATTGAAATCTTGATCTACTACTACGATTCCATCGTGCATCTCTTGCGTAATGAGCGCATTGATCTGTGCTAGATTTTCTAGGTCAATACCTCGTGCTGAAGCCAGTGCTTCGCTGTGTTGCATGCGTTTTGCCAGGCTGTAGGCCAACCACGCGGTCGCAAAGCAGCTTAAGCTTAGCATTACTGGCTGTGTATAGGATGAGAGTGGTAAGTCCCATTTGAGGATCTGGTAACTTTGTTCGAGCAGTAAAGCGATGCTGGCGACTGCAGCATAAAACAATGCCAAGCGACCGTTACTGATTAGGCTTGCAATAACAATAGTGATAATGAGTAGCAGACCGAAACCACTTTGGATACCTCCAGCTGCAGACATAAGTAAAGTGATGAAAATAATGTCTACGATAATTTGTACTGGTTGGATGAATATCGACGTTATGGATTTAAGTGCGCTGACAGTCAGCACTATTGTGCTAAATGCCAGATAGGCGAGTGATAAATACAGAAACAGGAGGGCATTATTGCTATTCCACCAGTTTTCTTTGCCCATATAGAGGTAAAAGAAAATGAAAGTCAGGCTAAGTGCAAGTCTGAAGACATTCAGTATATTGATTGCACGTGTCTGTATCGTTGAGTCGTTTTGCGTTGCAAAATACCGACTGTAATAAACATTCAAGTTGAATTTGAAGAAACTCATTTTTTTGGGATATGCGCCTTGCAACAATAAAAATTGTCATTGATTAACAAGGCTTCAGATCGCGGTAAATGCACAGCACAAGCCGTACACTTCACCATGTCTTCAGTATTTTTCTTATCTACTGCTTTTTCTGTGTCAGATTGCGTGGTGTGGGAGTGGCGTAAATGTTGTTTAAAAAGATAAATCACCAACCAAATGATCAATCCTAAAAAAATCAGTCGCCACATACTATGTCTCAATGAATGAATTGATATGATTGTAACCAAAGCGAGGCTTAGGACAAAATGTAAACCTGATATACTTGAGTCAAGTTAAAGTTTATATTCAAATTACTTTAAAATCGATCAATAGATTTAAGCCAATACTAATAGCCGATCAGTCAATTATTCGCATCATGGCAACCACTTTTCAATATGGCCACACCTAAAGAACTATCTGATTTTCTTGAGTCAGTAGAGCGTCGCGCATTTAAGCAAACGGCCTACGCAGTCCGTGATGACCATGCCGCTTTGGATATCGTACAAGATGCGATGATGAAACTCGCAGAGAAATACGGTGACAATCCTGTAACAGAGTTCCCGATGTTATTTCAGCGTATTTTGCAGAATACGATGCGAGATTTCTGGCGCAGGCAAAAGGTCCGGAACCTGTGGACCAGCCTGCTATCCTCATTCGGCGGCAATGGTGAAGACGGTGAAGACCGTGATCCATTAGAAACAATAGACGTTGAAGATGATAGTGATGAACCTTCAGCGCAGCTCGAGCGCAGCCAAACTATTAAATTGATCGAACACGCCTTAGAAAAGTTACCAACACGTCAACGAGAAGCCTTTGTCTTGCGTTATTGGGAGGAGATGGATGTAGCTGAAACGGCGGACATCATGGGTTGCTCAGAAGGTAGTGTTAAAACACACTGTTCACGGGCAGTTCGTGCGTTGGCAGCTGAGTTAGAGAAGCAAGGGTTGGCTAAACTGGGCATGTTCAAGTCCATGTCGACCACCAATGGCTCGGAGCTAGGAGACGAGCGATGAATACACGAGAAAATTTAACTAACAATGGTTTAGATAGTAATATGTCAGAAGTTAAATTGACAGGGACTGACTTAACCGAAGACAGTATTCAAAATCAAATGACAGATGAGCGCCAAATAACAGAAGAAAAAATAGCGCGTTACGTGAGCGATATGCTAAACGATCACGCACGTCAGTTAGATACAGATAAGCTACAACGTTTGTCTGCAGCCCGTCAGTTGGCTGTTGAGCAATTGGTTGGCCAGCAAGCACAATCTGTTCAGCACAGCGGTGGTCATGTATTGCAATGGCTGGGCCATCATATTGGTGACTATTTCGGACATCATCGCGCCATGTCTACGGCTCTGATTGCGGGTGTCATGATGCTCACATTTATCGCAGCACAACAATTCGATTTCAATAATAATCTAGAAAATAGCGATGCGTTCTTGTTGGCTTCAGAGTTGCCACCAGAAGCTTTTGCAGATAAAGGGTTCGATACATGGTTAGACTCCAAAGCAAGTTACTAAAAAGCACAGTATTAGTTCTATTGGTTTTATTGTTTAGTGGTATTGCGATCGCTGATGATGCAAATGTATCTTGGGCGCAATTGAATAATGATCAACGTAAGGTGCTCAGCCCGCTCGCCTCAGAGTGGGATACCTTGCGCCCATGGCAACGTGAAAAGATGTTGGATATTGCACGTGATTATCCAAAAATGAGCTCTAGTAAACAGGAGTTAGTGCAAAAACGCCTCACCAATTGGAGTCGTATGACGCCATATGAGCGTGAAAATGCCAGGAAAAAGCATCAACAATTCCAGGCGTTATCGGCTGATAAAAAGAGTGAATTACGTAAAAAATGGAAAGAGTATCAAAATCTGCCTGAGTCCGAACGTGCCAGACTACGCGCCGAGTCACCTGATACCTATACAGATGCCGATTTAGAATAGCCTATTTGAGCTTATGCAGAATTCACCGGTAGTACAAACAAAAGCCCCGAGTTTACTCAAACTTGGGGCTTGTTTTATTTACGACGCCTTAGTGGTGATTGCCATTAGTTTCTTTTGCGGGTGGCTTTTTTTGTGGCTAGTGGGTGATGCAACGCATGGTGCCAAACGCTATGCTCTGCAATTATTTTTATGGCTGTCAGTGGGCGTTTATTTTGTTTGGTGTTGGTATAAAAGTGGGCAGACGCTTGCTATGCAGACATGGAAGCTAAAAGTAGTTGACCAAGAGCTGCAGTTACTTACTATCAAAACTGCAATTGCCAGATATATGTTGGCTAGCTTGAGTTTGATGCTGCTTGGCCTTGGTTTTATATGGGCTATCGTTGATCGAGATCGACTTTTCCTGCATGATAGGTTGCTCAGAAGCAAGATTATCCAAAAATTATCCTAGGTCATCTGCGCTCTACGTAATACAACATGGTGAGACCTGCCATCAAAAATAGCACTGTTGGCATGATGGCACTGAATAAGGGTGACCAGTCATTTAACAAGCCTAAATGCACAAACACACGGTTCAATATCTGGTACAACACTCCTAGCATGATGCCGACGAATATCTTAGTGCTGGCACCAGTGGCGCGCTGTTGAATAAAGCCAAACGGGAGCGCCAAGATGACCATTACCAGGCATGCCAATGGGTAAATCATTTTTGCCCAGAGCGCGACTTCGTAGCGCGTGGTTTTTTGTTTATTAATCGATAAATGATTGATGTAAGAATACAGATTCCAGGCAGACATCTTTTCAGGTAACACTAACAGCACATTAAGTAGTTCTGGTCGAATCAGTGAACGCCAATTTGCCTCAGGAAATTGATTTGCTTTGATGGTGTCTTTATCAAAATAGGTTTGTGTGACTTCCTTGAGGTCCCAGTAGTCTTCCTCAAACTGCCCGCGTTTTGCGTTACTAATCGTACGTAATTTAAAGTCTTTGTCGAATTCGTATATATGGATATTCATTAGGCCTGCATCAGGCAGCACTTCTTCCACGTTGACGAAGCTATTGCCATCTTTTACCCACAGCCCAGATCTAAAATCCTGTGCAATAACTGACTCGGTAGCCTTGATACGCATACGCTGCGCCATTTTTTCGCTGAATGGTGTGATGAGTTCCCCGACTAAAAAAGTGATGATGGTAAATACCAAGCCAACTTTTAAGAGAGAGAATGCGATGCTTTGCAAAGAGATGCCGCTCGCTCTGAGCACAATCAGTTCAGAGTAGCGTGCGAACTGCCCTAAGCTATACATACAGCCTACTAATACTGCTACTGGCATCACTTCGTAAATGTGGCCAGGTGCACTTAGTAATACAAAAAGCATGACTTTACCCAGACCATAAGTACCTTTGCCTAGGATCTCCAGTTCCTGAATCAGATCAAAGAATGAGAACATCGCAATCAAGGCGAGCATGATCAGCAGCACATTCGCGGTGATTTCTTTAAGTAAATATCGGGTAATAATCGTCATGGTTTTATTTAGGCTGCTTAGTTATTACTTATTACGAATTTTCGACCATGTACCGAGGAAAATATTTGGAAAAATCGGTAATTGAAATACGCGTCTGTAGAACATGTAAATCGTGAGTGTTAGGAATAATGCGTGCACCGGCCACAGTCCTACCATTTCATGGATTTTACCCTGTACGATCCACGCTTGTACGATGCTGAGCAGGTTGTTGTAGATCATGTAAATAATGAGTGCTAGTACAAAATTGGCCGAGCGCCCAGCACGCGGATCTAATGAGCTAAGTGGGATAGCTAGCAATGCAAGTACTAGCGCCGAAATAGGGATGGCCAGTCGCCATTGCAATTCAGCGCTATTGGCATCGTTGTTATCTTTAATCAATTCTTCACTGGATTTTGATTGGGTAGACGGTGGCTCTTGTTTGACTTCTGCAGCCTCTACCCGGATAGCATAGCGTTCAAACTGTGTAGTCGAAAACTCTGCTGTACCGCGCGTACCTTGATAGCGCCGTCCATTCTCCATGAGCAGGAAGTTATCGCCATTTTTTTCAACATAACGGCTACCTTGTGCAGCAACAATGATGCCTAGTTTCTGATGTTCGATGGATTGTACAAAGATGTTTTTGACAATATTGCCTAGTTCATCAAAACTTTCTATAAAGAACACACGGTCGGCATGGCTAGACTCTTTGAATACGCCGGGGCTAATGGAAGCCAGATCATCGCGACTTTTGAGTTGGGTGCGGTAGTCTTCAGCCTTATTGGTAGCCCAAGGCATGATAAACAGGCTTAGCACCGTGATGATGGCGATAACCGGAATAGTAAAAGTCAGCACGGGGCGAATCCAATGATTGATACTTTGACCCGCACTAAACCAAATCACCATTTCAGAGTCGCGATACCAACGTGATAAGGTCATCAATACTGCTAAAAATAAGGTGAGAGACAACAACATGGGCAGGAACTTAAGCATGTTAAAGCCCAACATAGTAGTGATGGCATCATTTGGCAAAATGCCTTTTGCCGCAAGGCGAATGAGGTTGCCCGCCCGCTGTGCGATGACAATGCCAACCAGAATCAGAAACGCACCAGTAGCGGTTGAGATGAGTTCTTGTATAAGAGAGCGCTTAAAAAGCATAGGATTTATTTAAGACCATTTATTTACGGCTATGAATTAGGTGTAAAACACGGGATAATTTAATAAATAATAGAAAAAGGTGTGACTACATGGAATTTAGCATAAAAAACGGTAATCCGGAAAAACAGCGTAGTGATTGTGTCATTGTTGGCGTATATGAATCACATAAATTGTCAGATGCAGCACAGGCGATAGATGAAGTCTCCGCAGGTTACCTCAGCAATATTCTCAAGCGTGGTGATATGGATGGTAAATTAGCTTCATCTTTGATTTTGCACAATGTGCCGGGTACTGCCTGCGAACGTGTATTACTGGTTGGCTTAGGTAAAGAGCGCGAGTTCACTGAGAAACAATACTGCCAAGCAGTGCGTGCTTCAGTGAAAGCGCTGGCAAGTAGCGGTGCATCTGATGTCGCCACTTATCTTACTACCTTGCCCGTTAAAAAATTCAGCGCTCGCTGGAAAGTAGCGCATTTGGCAGAAGTGACGTTAGATACCACTTATCGTTTTGACGCGATAAAAAGAAAAAAAGAAGATGGCAAAAAAGATGACACTAAGAAAGGCATCAAAAAACTCACTATTAACGTGAGCGAACACGCCGATTTGCAAGAAGGTGAAGCAGGTTTGGCCGAAGGTAAGGCATTGGCTAGTGGCGTAAGTTTGGCTAAAGATTTAGGCAACTTACCACCGAATGTTTGCACCCCAACTTACCTTGCCGAGCAAGCGCAGGCGATGGGTAAAAAGTATGATTTTAAAGTTAAGGTGCTTGAGCAAGACGAGCTGAAAAAGCTTGGCATGGGTTCGTTTCTTGGCGTAACGCAAGGTAGTGAAGAGCCACCTAAGTTTATTGTGATGCAACACCTTAAAGGTAAAAAAGATCAAAAACCAGTAGTGTTAGTGGGTAAGGGCATCACGTTTGATACCGGTGGCATTTCATTAAAACCAGGTTCTGAAATGGACGAGATGAAATATGACATGTGCGGTGCTGCCAGCGTGCTCGGTACGTTCAAAGCCATTTCAGAAATGGAGTTGCCATTGAATGTGGTGGGCATTATCCCAACTTGTGAGAATATGCCTGATGGCCGCGCAACAAGGCCGGGCGATGTATTGACCAGTATGTCTGGCTTGACGATCGAGGTGCTGAATACCGATGCTGAAGGCCGCTTGATATTATGCGATGCCTTGACGTATGCGGAACGGTTTGAACCAAGTGCAGTGGTGGATATTGCAACGCTGACCGGTGCTTGCGTGATTGCTTTGGGGCATCACGCTAGCGGCTTATTCAGTAACAACGATGCCTTAGCCAAGGAGTTATTGCAAGCAGGTGAAACCGCCTTAGACCGTGCATGGCATATGCCGATGTGGGATGATTACCAGCCACAGTTAGATAGTAACTTTGCAGACATGGCCAATATCGGCGGTCGCGCAGCGGGCAGCATCACTGCCGCTTGTTTCTTGTCACGTTTCGCCAAGAAGTATGATTGGGCGCATTTGGACATTGCCGGTACTGCGTGGAAATCCGGTAAGGAAAAGGGTGGCACAGGTCGCCCAGTGCCATTGCTTACTGAATTCTTAGTAGCGCGTGCTAATAAAACTAGTAAGTAAACATAAATTAAATGACGCGAGTAGAATTCTATTTCAATGTGCCGGATAAGTTAGCCAAGACTGCCGAACTCTGCGAAAAAGCCGTTGCTAAGAGTCGTCAGCTAACGGTTTTTACGCAAGACCAGGCCATGAATAATGCTTTACAACAGCAGCTCTGGCAGCACTCGGTAACCAGCTTTTTGCCGAGTAGTCGTGCGGATGAAGCTAATAGTCAATTCTCACCAATCGTACTTGCTATGGATGGTGAGAACTTGTTGCAAGATGACGTGCTGATTAATTTACAAACTCTGCATCCACCATTCTTCAGCCGTTTTAGACATTTAGTGGAGTTGGTCGGTACCGATGAAGCAGATAAGGTTGCGGCAAGAGCGCGTTTCAGGTTTTATCGCGATCGTGGTTACGAGGTGAAATCAATAGATGTCGCTGCTAGCTAAGTTGATGTCTTGCGGGGATACTTTGTAGATGAATCAAACTGGATTTGAGAAGGGGATTTAGTGATGCAAGAAGAAGATATTCCCCTGCTGACCGAGGAGGTGCACGCTGCAACAGCGCCGACTGGTAAGTCAACTAATGTGACCGCTGATTTGATTGCAGAAGTTATCGCAAAAATACAGCCACAGCTAAGGGCACAACTTGCGGACGATATTAATCAATCTGTCGCTCAAAAAATAGAGCAATACGCTCAGTCTGTCCAACAACAAACAGAAACTACGCTCAAAAGCTATTTGAATGATGAGTTAGCCGCAGCGCAGCAATCTATCCTTGCCGCTACCATGGCATCGGTTAATGCTGCGTTAGACAACGCAAGACAAGCCAGTGTCGAGCATATTCAACAAACCTTGGCGCAAGAAGTAAACAATGCGCAGCAGGTTTTGATAGACAAAACAAAAGCCGATCTTGCCACTGAGCTACCTAAAATGCTGCATGCGAATGCAGAAATCATTCAATCTGACTTAGATGCCCAATTGAATCAGATGCAAGCGCAGGGTATTGCCGAAGTGCAGGCTAAGCTGATTTTAGGTCTGCCTATGATGCAGGAGACGCTAGTCAGTCAGTTGCAGACAACTCTGACTGGGTTGGAGGCAACTACCGTGGAAAAAGCCACGACTGCTTTGCAAACTAAAATCACACGATTACATGAAGAAATATTGGCTAAACATCAGGCCAATCTTGCAAGTGAATTGGCGGTAATACACCAACGATTGACACAAGAGTCACACGCAGAGCTTGGAGTTTACCTGAATGCCCTGCAGGTACAATCTCAACAGCAGCTAGAGCAAAAATTAGGTGATACTTTCCCCGCCCTATACCAAGGGCTCTCGAATGAATTGACCGCGAACCTAAAAAGTGACTTTATGTCGTTGGCTGAGGCAACTAAAAACGACTTCAAGCAAGCGCTTAACGTTGAGGTGCCGGCAGTTGAGCAATTGCTGAGTAATAAAGTACATGAGATATTGGATGCTGAAGTGCCGCAGATTGAGCAAAAAATGACGCTCAGTATTAAGACTGAAATTGAAAGACTAATTGAATCAGTACGTTTGATTTTCCAGAAATAATCATTGATTTAAATGTTCGCAATAAGCGCTTGATAAGCCTCAGCAGATAAAAGCTGACTTTCAATATCTGTGTCGTTAGATTTGAACTTGAAAATCCAGGCTTCATAAGGCTTGTCGTTAATAAGTTCCGGCGCATTCATCAGTGCTTCATTGACTTCAGTCACCTCGCCATCCACTAATGCATGCAAATCAGAACCTGTTTTGACTGACTCAATCAAACCACAAGGTTTACCGGCTGTCAGAATGCTACCTACTGCCGGAGCATCAATAAATACAATATCACCCAGTAAGTCTTGTGCGTAATCAGTAATGCCAGCTTCCCATAGGCCATCTCCGATAGGTTTTGCCCATAAATGTTCGATGCTATAAAGTAATGATTGAGGAATGCGCATGATGATTATTCAAGTATTTTGGTTTAAAATTTGTTTGTTAATTCTCTCACAAGTTAATGGCTAGTGAGCACTGAAATATAAATGAAATTTATTAATGACAAAGCTAAAGTTTTTATATAGTATTCAGTTGTAACTGTATGAGATAAAACAAACAAATGAGATTATTCGCGCGCAAATTTTTTCTATATTACATCGCCATGATGTTAAGCGCGTCGCCTATGGCTCTACAGGCGGCTGAGAAAAAATTGCATAAACGCGTGACAGCGAGTAGCAAATACAAACTCATCAAATATAAATCCAACGGTAGAATTCATCAACGTTTGCGCGCGCATAAAGCAATGCCGTATTCAGATTCGTATGATGGTAGTAGCCCGCTTAAACTCGCATCAGCCAAAGCACTCGTTATCAACCAGTTAACCGGTGAAACGCTGTACGCAAAAAATACAGATTTACCAACACCAATTGCCTCAGTGACCAAATTGATGACCGCAATGGTGATGTTAGATGCGCAATTACCCATGGATGATGTGCTTTATATCACCGATGAAGACGTAGATTATCTCAAGAATACGCATTCCAGATTGCGTGTAGGTACCTCACTCACGCGTGGTGAGTTATTGCAGTTGGCATTGATGGCCTCTGAGAATCGTGCCGCTGCTGCACTGGGCCGCAACTATCCTGGAGGTATCAATGCTTTCATTCGAGCTATGAATTACAAAGCAGAGATGCTGGGCATGAGATTGACACACTTCGTTGACTCTACGGGCTTGGATAGTAACAATGTCTCAACTGCTGAAGATTTAGCAAAAATGGTCAGTGCTGCGTATCAGTACCCTGAAATTCGTCAGGTGAGCACGATGCCTTCACAAGAGGTCACTTTTTATGGCCGTCAAAGTCCACTTAACTTTGTGAATACCAATTCCCTCGTTCGTGGTGGTAATTGGGTGATTGGTTTGTCTAAAACGGGTTTTATCAATGAGGCAGGGCGTTGTTTAGTAATGCAGGCCGAGATTTCTGGTCAGCCTATGATTATTGTATTGCTGGATTCAGAGGGAAAGATGTCGCGTATCGGCGATGCTAACCGTATCCGTAAGTGGATTGAATTTAACGAGATCGCTCCTGCTCCTCTAGGTGAAAACGTTAGCGGTTAATGTTGTTAGAGATTTCGGTAAATAAAAAAGCGGCTAAGGGCCGCTTTTTTTATTTAATTCTTCTCTAGTCAGTCTACTTAACTAAGCACTCGCTTTTTTAGTAGCTGGTTTCTTGGTAGCAGTTTTTGTAGCGCTAGTTTTTTTGCTGGTAGTCGCCTTTTTGGGCGTAGCTTTTTTAACACTCACTTTCTTCACAACTTCTTTTTTAGCTGGCGTCTTTTTAGCAGTTGTTTTCTTAGCAGGTGCTTCTTTGGCTGCTTTTGCATTGAGTAATTCCAACGCTTCTTCCAAAGTAAGTGCTTCCGGCTCTACACTCTTCGGTAGTGTTGCGCGAACCTTACCATGCTGCACGTAAGGGCCGTAACGTCCCGCGAAGACCTCTATTTGACCATCGCCTGTAGGGTGTGCACCAAGAGAGAGTAAGGGTGCTGGCCCTGTATTGGCTTGCGCAAGTAGAGTGACCGCACCTTCTAACTCAATGGTGAATACACTATCGCTTTTAGGAATAGACTTGAACTTGCCATCATGATTAACGTAAGGTCCAAAGCGACCGATATTAGCCACGATCTTTTTATTGGTAATTGGATGCAGACCCAAATCACGCGGCAAAGATAGCAGCATATTCGCTATTTCCAGATCGACACTGGCGAGTGGAATTTCTTTGGGGATGCTCACGCGTTTTGGTTTTTTCTTATCGCCTTCAACTGCTAGCCCTAGTTGTAAATAGGGACCATAAGGACCGTTCATCAATAGAATGTCTTTGCCACTGTCAGAGTCCGCACCTATCACTACTGGCTCACTAGCCATATTGGCAGTGCCATTAAGACTACGTTTATAGTCGCATTTCGGTTCACTGTTGTAACCAGTACAACCTATAAAACTACCGTAACGGCTTAATTGTTTTTGCAGGGGCTTGCCACATTTTGGGCATGCCTCATCGATGAGTTCATTGCCTGGGCGATCAACATCAGCTTTGCTGAGTAATTGTTGATTAAAGCCTTGCCAGAACTCGTCCATGAGCGGTACCCACTCACGCTCACCCTCGGCCACGCTATCCAATGCGTTTTCCAAGTTGGCGGTAAAGTCATAATCTACATAACGCGTGAAATGCTCAGTAAGGAATTTATTGACCACGCGTCCGACATCCGTAGGTGTGAAACGTTTTTTATCTAGTAATACATATTCGCGGTCTTGCAAAGTGCTGATGATGCTAGCGTAGGTAGATGGGCGGCCTATGCCATATTCTTCCAGAATCTTCACCAAACTTGCTTCGCCGTATCTAGGTGGCGGCTCGGTAAAGTGCTGGTCGCCATAGATTTTC
>DATHXI010000059.1:0-7055 GCA_035459705.1 Methylotenera sp.
GCATTATCTCAATTTCGTATTGAAAAAATCCAAACACCACTTGGGCAAACTAGCCCAAATATTTCGCATCTATATGCGGAGTTTTTGCATTTCGTTTGGGTAGAAGGTTCGCTCGATAGCAAACAGCAAAACACCTTAGAGAAAATCCTCACTTACGGACCTAGCATGCAGGCTGAAGAGCCTAAAGGTGAGTTGTTTTTAGTGGCGCCAAGACTAGGTACGATTTCACCTTGGGCATCGCGTGCTACGGATATCGTTCAGCATTGTGGGTTGCCGGAAATTAAACGTGTAGAACGCGGTATTGCATACTATGTGCAAACCAAAAATGGCCAAGCTTTAACAGAAGCAGAACACCAACAGTTATTACCATTGATTCATGACCGCATGACTGAAACAGTGTTTGCGAACGTGAACGACGCAGAAAAACTTTACCACACAGATACCCCAGCGCCATTAAGCACCGTGGATATTTTAAAAGGCGGTAAAGCTGAATTGGTCAAAGCCAATAGCGAGCTTGGCTTGGCACTTTCACCAGACGAAGTGGATTACTTGTTCGATAATTTCACTAAGATGGGCCGTAACCCAACCGATGTAGAGTTGATGATGTTTGCGCAAGCCAACTCTGAACACTGTCGCCATAAGATATTCAATGCAGATTGGGTGATTGATGGCGAAGAGCAAACCATGTCGCTATTCGGCATGATACGCAACACGCACAAGTTGAACCCAGGCAACACCGTAGTTGCTTACTCTGACAACTCATCAATTGTTGCCGGCTCAAGCACTAAAGAGCTGACAAAACGCTTTTATCCAACTGAGGGTGGCGCTTACAGCTACAAAGAAGAAGAGATGCACTACCTCATGAAGGTAGAAACGCATAACCACCCGACCGCCATTTCACCCTTCGCTGGTGCAGCAACTGGCGCAGGCGGCGAAATCCGTGACGAAGGTGCAACTGGCAGCGGCTCTAAACCAAAAGCGGGTTTAACTGGTTTTTCAGTGTCTAACCTCAATATCCCAAATTTCACGCAGCCTTGGGAATCAGCTAATTATGGCAAACCTGGTCGTATCGCTTCGCCATTGCAAATTATGGTGGATGGCCCTCTAGGCGGCGCAGCGTACAACAACGAATTTGGCCGCCCGAACATTGCCGGTTACTTCCGTACTTTTGAGTTGGAAAGTAATGATGAAGTGCGCGGCTACCATAAGCCAATTATGTTGGCTGGTGGTATCGGTAATATCTCCGCACAGCATTCCAAAAAGAATCCAATTCCGCCAGGTGCAGCCTTAATTCAACTAGGTGGCCCAGCGATGTTGATTGGCCTAGGCGGTGGCGCGGCATCTAGTATGGATACTGGTAGTAACGTTGAGAATCTGGATTTTGATTCAGTGCAACGCGGTAATCCAGAATTAGAACGACGCGCACAAGAAGTGATTGACCGTTGCTGGCAGCTTGGTGACAAGAACCCGATTTTAAGTATTCATGACGTAGGTGCGGGCGGTATTTCCAACGCGTTTCCAGAACTGGTGAATGATGCAGCCGTAGGCGCGTTATTCCAACTGCGTGATGTGCATAACGAAGAGCCGGGCATGTCGCCGCGCGAGTTGTGGAGCAACGAGGCGCAAGAACGTTACGTGATGGCGATTCTGCAAGAAGATTTACCGCGTTTTAAAGCGATTTGTGAGCGCGAGCGTTGTCCGTTCGCAGTGGTTGGTATCGCTACGGAAGAGCGTCATTTGACAGTAGCAGACAGTCATTTTGACAATAAACCTGTCGATATGGATTTGTCTGTATTGCTTGGTAAGCCACCAAAAATGACACGTGATGTTAAAACGACAACACGCAAATTAAAAGCGTTTGATACTAGCAAGATTGATTTAAAAGACGCAGCAGCACGTGTATTAAGACTACCGGGCGTTGCTGATAAAACCTTCCTGATTACCATCGGCGACCGTTCTGTAACGGGCTTGGTGGCGCGTGAGCAAATGGTCGGCCCATGGCAAGTGCCAGTGGCAGACGTTGCTGTGACATTGGCTGGTTATGAAACCTATCGCGGTGAGGCATTTGCTATAGGTGAAAAAGCGCCATTAGCATTGGTAAATGCGCCAGCCTCTGGTCGCATGGCGATTGGTGAAGCGATTACCAATATCGCAGCAAGCTTGATTAATGACCTAAGTGATTTGAAGCTTTCTGCTAACTGGATGGCACCAGCAGGGCACGCAGGTGAAGATGCCGCAATGTTCGAAACAGTAAAAGCCGTTGGTATGGAGCTATGCCCGCAACTAGGCGTGAGCATTCCGGTTGGTAAAGATTCCATGAGTATGAAAACAGTGTGGAATGACGCGGGCGAAAACAAGGCAGTGACTTCACCGATTTCACTCGTTGTGACAGCGTTTGCAACTACACCAGATGCACGTAAAACATTAACGCCGCAATTACACACTGATATTGCGACTAAGCTGATTTTGATTGACTTAGGCGCCGGCAAAAACCGTATGGGTGGCTCTAGCCTTGCCCAAGTATATGGCGCGGTGGGCGATGTAGCGCCTGATGTGGATGATGCAGCGCAGCTAAAACACTTCTTTGCGACAATTCAGCAACTGAACAAAGCAGGCAAGATTCATGCTTATCATGACCGTTCTGATGGCGGTTTATTCTCAACATTGGTTGAGATGGCGTTTGCCGGTCACTGTGGTTTGAATGTCGATGTTTCTGCTCTGTCTGGCGATATCGCGAGCGTGTTGTATAACGAAGAACTCGGTGCAGTGATTCAAGTGAATGCGACAGAAGCTGATGCAATTGCTGCGCAATTCAACGGCATTGCGCACGTGATTGGTGATGTGGTTGCTGGTAACCAAATCCAGATTATGCAGCAAGGCAAAACGGTGTTCAGCGATACACGTACCAGTTTGCATCGTATGTGGTCGGAAACGACTTACCACATGCAAAAGCTGCGCGACAACCCAGTCTGTGCACAGCAAGAATATGACCGCATCTTGGATGAAGCAAATCCTGGTTTGTCAGTTAACTTAACTTACACGCCTAGCGAAGATGTAGCCGCGCCGTACATTGCCACTGGCGCTCGCCCGAAAATGGCGATACTGCGTGAGCAGGGCGTGAATGGCCATGTAGAGATGGCGGCTGCATTTGACCGCGCCGGCTTCGCTTCTTTCGACGTGCACATGAGCGACATTATTAGTGGTCGTGTATCGCTTAAAGACTTCGCTGGCTTTGTTGCTTGCGGCGGCTTCTCATATGGTGACGTACTTGGTGCAGGTGAAGGCTGGGCTAAGTCTATTTTATTCAACTCACGTGCGCGTGATGAGTTCTCGGCTTTCTTTGAGCGCCAAGATAGTTTTGCGCTAGGTGTATGTAACGGCTGCCAGATGATGAGTAATCTGCGCGAGTTAGTGCCGGGCGCTGCGCATTGGCCGCATTTTGTGCGTAATAAGTCTGAGCAATTTGAAGCCAGATTGGCAATGGTAGAGATTTTAGAGTCATCATCATTGTTCTTTAACGGCATGACAGGCAGCAAAATGCCAATCGCGATTGCCCATGGTGAAGGCTATGCGGAATTTTCTGACAATAATGCGGTCAATGACGTGTTAGCGAAAAAATTGGTGACGATGCGCTTTATTGATAACGCGTCAACGCCTACTACAAGCTATCCGTTTAATCCAAACGGCTCTCCACAAGGTATTACAGGATTAACCAGCACAGATGGGCGTTTTAGTATTATGATGCCACATCCTGAGCGGGTGATTCGCAATGTACAAAACACTTGGCAACGTTGTGGTGATGCTGAAGATAGTGCTTGGATACGCATGTTCCGTAACGCAAGAAGTTATATCGGCTAGTGTTTTATTTTCTTGGCACTGCTGCTATAACAAAATATAAATTTAATAATTGAGGCAGGAGATAAGTAGCATGAAATTGATTAAAACGATGTTAGCTGTATTAGCTTTAGGTTTCTCAATCAACGCGATGGCAGCGATGGCACTGACTGATGACCAATCTGTTGAATTTACCGATGCTATCGGTCGTGGCGACATGAAAATCGTGAAGAAATATGTTGAAGGCGGTGTGGATGTAAATGCTACGTATTTTGCATGGTCACCTATTCAAATGGCGGCTACTAAAGGTAAATTCGAAACAGTTAAATATTTAACTGAAAAGGGTGCTGATGTAAATTATGTACATCCTTTAACCAAAATGACGGCATTTCACCTTGCAGCATATGATGGTTTTTCAGACATCGTGAAATACTTGGCTGAACATGGTGCAGACGTTAACAAAAAGATGCGTGCTGATGTAGATATTATTCGTGTGGTTAAAGACACAGGTAATACTAAAATGGTTGAGCTGCTTAAATCATTAGGTGTAAAAGAAGACGGTTGCCAAGACGAAAAATGTTTGTAATTTATTAGGCTCTGCAACACTCGTCTGACAGAATCTAAACCCTAGTTCTTAATGTTTTAGGGATACACAAAGTTTGCAAAAAATGACTTATCTTTTGCTAATAATCATTGGGCTTTTTAGCCCAATGATTATTTATGCAGATACAGCAAAAACAAAATCCCCAAATACTCCATCCCAAGTTACTACAGAGCCTATCGCTAGGCATGTACACACTAGAAGTCTCGCGGCGTCTTGTGCAGCTTGCCATGGTACAAATGGCAATAGCTCTGGCAATGCAGCAAAGCTCGCAGGCATGGATAGCACTTATTTTGTAGCGCAAATGCAAGCCTTTAAGTCAGGTGAGCGAGCTTCAACCGTGATGCATCGCCATGTTAAAGGACTTAATCCTCAAGAAATCTCTGATCTGGCTGAATACTTTTCAGCACAAGTACCAAGTAAACAAACAGCACTACCTTCTCAAAAACTATCAAGAAGCGCTCATAATTAATCATGCAATTAAATCGTCGTGACTTTATCAAGTTAGCAGGTTACGGCGCTAGTTTAGGGCTGGTGGCAACAGGCTTGCCAGGCTGTGTTACAGCGACTAAACCTAAGATGGGGCGAGTTGTGATTGTCGGTGGCGGTTACGCCGGTGCAACAGCCGCAAAATATTTGCGCATGTGGAGCTTAGGCGCAATTGAAGTGGTTGTAGTAGAAGCTAATCAACAGTTTGTTTCTTGTCCGTTGAGCAATTTGGTATTGGGCGGCAGTAAATCTATTGATGACCTGACCTTTGGTTATGATGTACTCAAGGCAAATCATGGTATTCAATGGGTGCACGATGAAGTCACGGCAATCGATACGACCGCAAAGAAAGTCAGCATGCGTCGTGGAGAATTGCATTACGACAGGCTCATCATTGCGCCTGGGGTGGATTTTATCTATGACGAGTTGCCTATGTTGCAAAGCCCAGAAGCGCAGCAGCAGATTCCACACGCCTGGAAAGCGGGCTGGCAAACGGTGAATTTGCGTAAACAGTTAGAAGCAATGCCGGATGGTGGCGTGTTCGTCATGAGTGTGCCCAAAGCGCCGTATCGCTGCCCGCCAGGCCCGTACGAGCGAGCGGCGCAAGTAGCTTATTACTTTAAAAATCACAAACCAAAATCTAAAATTGTTGTGTTGGATGCCAACGCGGAAATTACCTCCAAAAAAGGTCTGTTCACAAAGGTATTCAACGAAATGTACGCGGGTTTGATTGATTACCGTCCGAATAGTACGGTGGTCGATGTTGACGTTGCGACTAAAACGGTAAAAACAGAATTTGAATCAGTAAGCGCAGATGTGCTTAATATTATTCCACCGCAGCGTGCAGGCAAGCCGGCGCAGATGGCTGGCTTGAATAATATTGATAAACGTTGGTGTGAAGTGGATTTCCTGACCTATGAATCCAAGCTAGCCGCTAACGTACATGTGATTGGTGATGCTATTTCGGCAGCGCTACCAAAGTCTGCACACATGGCGACTAACCAGGCTAAGATTTGTGCAAATGCGGTTGTACAATTGATGGCAGGCTTGCCCCTTGATGCTGCGCCAGTATTCGCGAATACTTGCTACAGCTATGTGACGAATCAATCTGCGATGCATGTGGCGCACGTATACCGCTATGATGAGGTCAAAAAAGTTATGGTGCCTGCAGATGGTGGTGGTGTTTCATTAAACCCAAGTGAGCAAGAGGGAAGCAATGCAAGCGCTTGGGCTCAAAATATCTGGGCTGATACGCTCACCTGATTCTTGTAAATGTTGGCTTCAATCATTTAATTGATTTCATAGATAATTGACCATGGAGCGTACAAAATGCATCGATACCTTCGATTAGCGATTTTCGTATTATTGGCTTTCTCAACGCTGTTTAGCATACAGGCCGCTAATTCTCGCCCAGACTTATCCAGTATAAAACTGCCCAAAGGTTTTAAAATTGGTGTTTTTGCCGATCAGCAGACCAAGCATGGTGAGTATCTACGTGATGCCAGATTCATGACTTTTGATGCTGAAGGCAACCTTTATGTGTCTTCTGCCCAAGGCAATAGCGTTGTGATGCTACCTGACAACAATAAAGACGGTATTGTAGATGAGGTGGTTCTCGTCGCAAAGAATCTGAATGCGCCGCAGGGTTTGGCATTTGTTGGTGATAAGCTACTTGTTGCTAATCAAGATGGTGTGGTTACGCTAACAAAGGTTAATGGTAAATGGCCGGCTAAAGTGACACCTTTTATTACTGGCCTAGCAACAGGTGGCCATACACTCAAAAATATCAAATTGAGTCCGGATGGTTATTTGTTTATCAATGTGGGCTCAAGCTGTAATGTATGTAACGAGAGTGATCCAACACGTGCGACCATACTACGCTATACGCTAGAAGGTAAACCCGCAGGGGCATTGCTTACCTTGGGCAGGCATCAGCAATCTGCAGTGTGGGCACATGGGTTACGCAATTCACAAGGCTTTGCTTGGCACCCTCAAACTGCAGCCATGTATGCCACCAATAACGGTTCGGATATGCGTTCTGATACTAAAAGAGGTAAGGTCAATGATGAATTACCACCTGAGCATCTCAACAAAATTGAGGCTGGTAAGCATTATGGCTGGCCGCATTGCT
>DATHXI010000060.1:0-6933 GCA_035459705.1 Methylotenera sp.
TTACTGTGTTCAATATGAGATTTTAACTTAAATGGCACAAAAACAAGAAAATCTTACGAGCAAATTTAGCTGGTGGCTGATTGGTGCAGCACTAATTCTGCTCATCTATTTGTTAGGGCCAATACTTGCGCCATTCTTAACTGCCGCAATTCTTGCTTATATTTGCAATCCAGTTGTTGATAGAATTGAGACCTGGAAGATAGGAAAGTTCCGTCTGACGCGCACGGCTGCTAGCCTCATGGTCGTACTGCTTGTGCTCGTTATCATATTATTATTGTTACTGATTGTTGTGCCTTTGCTACAAAAAGAATTATCCATGGTCATACAGCGACTGCCAGACTATGCGTCCAATATTCGAGAAAATATTGAGCCATGGTTAAGGAAAAATTTTGGCTTAGTGCTAAATTTTGATGCTGTGTACGTACAAAAAATGCTGACTTCTAACCTGCAATCCGCAGGCGGAATACTCAGTAATGCCATGCTTACCATCGGCTCACATGGCATGGCGATTATTGGTTGGCTGATGAATCTATTATTAATTCCATTGGTTTTATTCTACATGCTGCGTGACTGGCACCCTATGCTGGCCTCTATCAGTGACCTGATACCTCGCAAATGGCACAAGCAAACTAAAAAGCTCGCCTTAGAGATTGATGGAGTATTGGCGGGGTTCTTACGTGGACAACTTACCGTAATGCTACTCATGGGTGCGTTCTATGCAGCAGGCCTATCATTCGTGGGGCTCGATCTCGCAATTCCTATCGGCGTACTGTCTGGGCTATTAGGTTTTGTGCCTTACCTAGGTATAGGCTTAGGCATGGTACTCGCTGTGTTTGCAGGTTTACTGGAATTTAACAGCATCACTCTACTCATTCCTATTTTTGTCGTTTACGGCATAGGGCAGGTCATTGAAAGCTTTTGGTTGACCCCTACTATTGTGGGTGACCGCATCGGCCTGCATCCAGTAGCGGTGATCTTTGCCCTGCTTGCGGGTGGCCAGCTATTCGGCTTCACTGGTGTATTACTGGCACTTCCCGTGTCAGCAGCCATTGCCGTTGCTTTGCGTTATGTACGTGCTAGCTACTTAGATAGCAACTTGTATCAATAGAAACTCATCAGTAAGTCTTATGAAACAGTTATTACTCGACATTCAGCCGCCAGCTACACCCACGTTTGAGAACTTTGTACTCGGTCGTAATGCAGAGGCTTTGCACAGCTTAAATTTGGCATTGAGCGAAAATGATGGCGTACGCTTTATCTACCTTTGGGGAGAAGCAGGTAGTGGCAAAACCCACTTAATTAACGCTTGTCAGGCGACCAACTCTCATGCGATTTGTGTAGACGATGTGCAACTACTGGATGATGCAGCGCAGGTTGCCTTGTTTAACACGTATAATCAGGTTCGCGATGACAACGCACTTACTAACACTGATGTTAAACATGCTTTAATTGTGGCGGGCAATGCGGCGCCTACGCAAATGAATCTACGTGATGATTTAGCGACACGCCTTGCCTGGGGTTTGACCTATCAACTGCATCCGCTCACTGATGAAGAAAAAGCCTTGGCACTGCTGAACCATGCACATTCACGCGGCATGCGTTTACCCCTTGAAGTGATTGACTATTGCTTGCGTTATTTACGACGCGATTTACCAACACTCATTGCTACTATCAATGCGCTTGACGAGTGGTCATTGACCACCAAGAAACCTGTTACTGTTCCCATGTTGCGGCAATTACTGCAATTCCCGCTCAACTTAATAAAGCAATCTTAATTATGTTACGTGTTACCGAAATCAAATTACCGCTCACCCACGAGCCTGAAGAAATCAAGACTGCGCTTGTTAAGAAATTAGCAATCAACGCCGCAGACATCATTGAATACTCCATTTTCAAACGTGGTGTCGATGCACGTAAAGCCAATGCTATTCTGCTGGTGTATTCGCTAGATGTGACCGTAAAAGGTGAAGCGAAAGTTTTAGCCAAGTTGAACAAAGACCCGCACGTAAAGCCTACGCCTGACACCTCTTATAAGTTTGTCGCTAATGCGCCGGCATCCATGCAGAATCGCCCTGTGGTAGTTGGCTTTGGCCCAGCTGGAATTTTCGCAGCTTTGATTTTGGCGCAATCTGGTTTTAAGCCGATTGTATTAGAGCGCGGCAAAGCCGTGCGCGAACGCACTCAAGACACTTGGGGCTTATGGCGCAAAAGCGTGTTGAATCCAGAATCTAATGTGCAATTTGGGGAAGGCGGCGCAGGGACATTCTCTGACGGCAAACTCTACAGCCAAATTAAAGACCCGAAACATTATGGCCGCAAAGTACTACAAGAATTTGTAAAAGCCGGTGCACCGGAAGAAATTCTATACGTCAGCCATCCGCATATCGGCACGTTTAGATTGGTCGGCATGGTAGAAGAAATGCGCAAGACCATTACTGAATTAGGCGGTGAGATTCGTTTTCAAAGCAAAGTAGAAGAAATTGAAATTGCAAATGACCAAGTTCAAGGGGTGTTACTAGCCAGTGGCGAACGCATTGCCACTAATCACTTGGTATTAGCGGTGGGTCACAGCGCACGCGATACCTTTGAGATGATTCACGACAAAGGCATTTTTGTAGAGGCTAAACCGTTTTCGATAGGTTTCAGGATCGAACATCCGCAGTCTTTGATAGACCATGCACGCCATGGTCCCAATGCACAACACCCGATTCTTGGCGCGGCGGATTATAAGCTGGTGCATCATGCCAGCAATGGTCGTAGCGTATACAGCTTCTGCATGTGCCCGGGCGGCACAGTGGTCGCCGCTGCGTCTGAACCGCATCGAGTCGTAACCAATGGCATGAGTCAGTATTCACGCAATGAACGCAATGCCAACGCAGGGATCGTGGTCGGCATCACACCAGAGGTGGATTACCCAGGCCATCCACTAGCGGGTATGGAGTTACAGCGCGAATTGGAAGGTAAGGCTTATGTACTTGGCGGCAGTAATTACAAAGCGCCAGGGCAATTGATAGGCGATTTCTTAGCGAATACGCCGTCAACCAAATTCGGTGAGGTAACACCGTCTTACACCCCCGGCGTACATCTCACCAACTTGGATACTGTATTACCCGAATTCGCGATTGCGGCAATTCGCGAGGCGATTCCACACTTCGCCAAACAAATTAAAGGTTTCGATTTACCTGATGGCATACTCACTGGTGTTGAAACACGCACCTCGTCGCCTATCCGCATCAAACGCAATGATGATGACTTACAAAGTATCAACACCAAAGGTTTGTACCCTTGCGGCGAAGGTGCTGGTTACGCCGGCGGCATTTTGTCTGCAGGTGTAGATGGCATTCGGGTTGCTGAAGCAGTTGCTTTAAACATAACAAATGGTGATAACAAATAATTGATGAAGAGTCTGCTCAATATTTATCATAAAATCGCTAACCAAATTTCGATTTGGTCCATTATTACACCCATCGCCGCTTGCTTGATATTGGCCGGCACACAACTCCATAGCAGCGGTCTCTACAACATTTTGGTAGCAATCGCATTGATTGGCGCTGTGCTATCGGCAGTACATCATGCTGAAGTCGTTGCACATAAACTCGGCGAGCCTTACGGTACTTTATTACTGGCGGTTGCCATCACCGTGATTGAAGTCGCCCTGATTGTCTCGCTCATGCTTACCGGCGGGCAAGAAACCGCTGCTTTAGCGCGTGATACGGTTTTCGCTGCCGTGATGATCATCATCTCCGGCATCGTAGGCCTGTGCCTATTGATTGGCGGTTTATTGCACAAAGAGCAAGTATTTCGACTGCACGGTGCCAATGCCGCACTCACTACATTAGCGGCGATTGTGGTGCTCACATTAATCTTACCTAATTACACTACCAGCAGCAGCGGACCGATTTACAGCACCAGCCAACTCGCTTTTATTGCATTGGTATCTTTAGTGCTTTATGGCACTTTCGTTTTCGTACAAGTCATACGCCACAGAAACTATTTTTTAGATGCGGTAGATAACAGTGGCGACTTACTAGCGGTTCCCGCCATCAGCACTAAAATCGCTTTGTTGAGCACCATTCTGCTGTTGATATGTTTGGGTGCAGTAGTGCTACTCGCCAAATCACTCGCCCCCAGCATTGAAGCTGCGGTGATTTCGATAGGAGCGCCGCATCAGTTGGTAGGTGTGATTATCGCAAGCATCGTGCTCCTGCCAGAAGGTCTGGCGGCAGTGCGCGCTGCGCGAAATAACCAATTTCAAACCAGCCTGAATCTGGCACTGGGCTCAGCGCTAGCAAGTATCGGTTTAACTATTCCGGCAGTTGCTATTTTGTCTTTAATCACTGGCTGGACTTTGATTTTAGGCATTGATATGAAGTCTGCCGTCTTGTTATTGCTGGCACTGTTTGTAAGCTCACTATCACTGGCTACCGGTCGTACCAACGTCTTGCAGGGCGTCATTCTACTGGTCATTTTTGCCGTATATCTATTTACTACCATCATTCCATAAGTGATTGGCAATAAAAAAGCTGGATTTTTAATCCAGCCTTTTTCTTTATACCCGCTCTGAACTACTGGCTCTACTGCCTAATCAGGTAATCAAACGCACCGAGTGCCGCTTTAGAACCTTCACCCATGGCAATGATGATTTGCTTGTACGGCACAGTTGTCACGTCGCCCGCAGCAAACACCCCGGGTAATGAAGTATGGCCATGCGCATCAACATTAATCTCGCCGAATTTACTCAAGTCGATACCACTGGTTCTTAACCAATCCGTATTTGGCAACAGGCCGATTTGCACAAAAACACCCTCCAACGCAATGGTATGTACTTCGCCAGTCGTGCGATCTTTATAGATTAAAGCATTCACTTTTTGATCGTGCCCAGTGATTTCAGTGGTTTGTGCATTCACAATAACAGTCACGTTAGGCAATGTGGCTAGCTTTTTCTGCAAAATCGCATCTGCACGTAACTTGGTATCGTACTCAATCAAAGTCACATGTTTCACGATATTGGCTAAATCAATCGCCGCCTCTACACCTGAATTTCCGCCGCCAATGACAGCCACGTGTTTACCTTTGAACAGAGGCCCATCGCAGTGTGGGCAATAAGCCACGCCCTTGCCGCGATATTCTTTTTCACCGGGCACATTCATCTCTCTCCAGCGCGCGCCCGTAGCAATGACTACAGCTTTTGTTTTCAGTGTAGCTCCACTTTCCAGTTTAATTTCCATCAGGCCGTTGCCGCTGCCATTTGGATGATGCAAAGCTTGCGCACGTTGTAAGTTCATGATATCGATATCATAGGTTTTTACGTGCTCTTCCAGCGCAGCCACGAGTTGCGGACCTTCAGTCTCTTTCACTGAGATGAAGTTTTCAATGCCTAAAGTATCCATTACCTGACCGCCGAAACGATCTGCCACAATCCCTGTCCTGATACCTTTACGGGCAGCGTAGATGGCTGCTGATGCACCTGCTGGGCCACCGCCGACAATCAGCATGTCATATGGCGCTTTAGCATCCAGTTTTTCAGCTTCACGTGCAATTACGCCAGTATCCAATTTAGGCAGAATTTCATCTACACCCATACGGCCAGCACCGAATTCTTCTCCATTCAAGTAGATGGTGGGAACAGCCATCACTTTGCGTTCATTCACTTCATCCTGGAATAAAGCACCGTCGATCATCACATGGGTGATGTTCGGGTTGATCACAGATAGCAGGTTAAGCGACTGCACGACTTCCGGGCAGTTATGGCAAGTAAGCGAGATATAAGTCTCAAAATGAAACTCACCTTTAATCGCAGCGATTTGTGCAATTTTTTCCGCTTCAAGTTTTAGTGGATGACCACCTACCTGCAGCAACGCCAATATTAAAGACGTGAATTCATGACCCATAGGTATACCAGCAAAGCGGATACCTGCACTCTGACCTGGTTTGCCTATGCTGAACGAGGGTTTACGTTCTTTATCGTCGCGACTTTCCATCAAGGTAATCTTGCTTGAAATACTCGCCAACTCTTGCAACAGATCCAGCATTTCGCGTGATTTATCGCCGCCATCTACAGACGCGACAATCTCAATCGGCTCTTTAAGCATTGCCAAATAAGTTTCAAGCTGGGTTTTAATATTGCTGTCTAATGCCATGATTATTCTCTGGGTTTATCTTTTGGATAATGTGTTGTTGCTGAAAGACCCCAAGCTTTTGGCTCGGGGTTTAAATTATGTCTAACTAAAATTCATTTTCTGGGTTGTAGTGCGAGACGCACGGAACGCAATAACCGAGATAGTACAAAGAGTACAGGGAGGTTATGAGTACCGCGCAACAACGCAATACGCCCCAGCAAATGGATTTGTTTAGATTTTGCCTACTAAATCTAATGAAGGAGCCAATGTATCAGCACCTGGTGTCCATGATGCTGGACACACTTCACCTGGGTGTGATGCCACGTATTGTGCCGCTTGTGCTTTACGGATCAGATCTTGAGCTGAACGGCCGATACCTAAGTCATTCACTTCTGCAGCCTTAATTACACCTTCTGGGTTGATTAAGAATGTACCGCGAAGTGCCAGGCCTTCTTCTTCGATCATCACACCAAAGTTACGCGTGATGGTACCTGTTGGGTCACCGATCATTGGGTATTGGATCTTTTTGATGGTGTCTGAAGCATCGTGCCAAGCTTTGTGTGTGAAATGTGTATCTGTTGATACTGAGTAGATTTCAAGGCCCATTTTTTGGAATGTTGCGTAGTTATCAGCCAAATCACCTAGTTCTGTTGGGCAAACAAAAGTGAAGTCGGCTGGATAAAATACAAACGCAGACCATTTGCCTTTTAGGTTAGCTTCAGTCACATCTACAAATTTACCGTTATGGTATGCAGTTGCTTTAAAAGGTTTAATTTCTGTATTCACTAAAGACATGATGTTTTCCTTATTTTGT
>DATHXI010000061.1:0-34862 GCA_035459705.1 Methylotenera sp.
ATGAATTTTAGCGTGGTGGATGATGCAGGGCGCGAACTGGCGATGTGGCGTGATTGGAATGCACTCAAAAAACAACTCGGTTCGGCTGCACAATTAACCTTCAGAAATACGCTACCTGATATTGAAAAGACTGGTCTAAAACAATGGGATTTTGGCGATTTGCCAGAAAAGCTGTCATTTGAACGTGATGGTTTGAAAGTCACTGGCTACCCAGCGCTAGAAGATAACGAGGATAGCATTTCGGTAAAGTTGTTTGATACGGAACGTGAAGCAGTTGTAAATCATCGTAAAGGTGTTTGCCGCCTGATACGTTTTGAGCTAAAAGAACAGATGAAGCAGCTTGAGAAAAGCCTGCCTAACTTTAACCAATATGCGTTGTTGCTCAGAAATGTGATGTCTCCCGATGATTTGCGCGAAGATATGCTGACGGCAATTGCCGACCGTGCCTTTATCGGTGAAGATGAATTACCACGTACCAACGCAGACTTTATGAAGCTAAAGCAACGTGCCAGAACACGTTTGCCAGCTGTAACGCAAGCAGTGGTAAGGCAAGTGCAATTAACGGCGACTGAATACCAGTTATTGACGACGCAGCAGGCTAAAATGCCTGCAACGGTGAATAGATTGAAACGTGATGTAGAGCAGCAAAGTGGTTTGTTGGTGTATAAAAACTGTTTCCATCAAACGCCGTGGGAACAGTTGCAAAATGTGCCGCGCTATTTAAAAGCTTTGCGCTTAAGAATTGAGAAACAGCCGGCAAACCCGGATCGCGACGGCAAAAATGCTGCTAGTGTTGGGTTGCTATGGCAGAAATGGGTAGAAGAGGTTGAAAAGCAGCGGCAGTTGGATAAACTAAATGATGAGCTGCTTAATTTTAGGTGGCTCATTGAAGAGCTAAGAGTTTCGTTGTTCGCACAGGAACTCAAAACGCCTTTTCCAGTCTCGATTAAACGTCTTGAAAAGATTTGGCAAGATATGCGTCATTAGGCGTATGTAGTAGATACTCATGGCAATAAAATCATTCACTGATCAAACACCAGACGAATTCTTCCTTACCCCTCGGGGTGATAAGTTGATTCGCATTAATATCAGCCGCAATACACTGATTGCGTTGATATTTTCTATACTGATTCACGCTTTGATCTTATTTTTTGTGGTGCCGAAAATAGAGCCCACGCCACCTGAGTCTGTCTCTACGCCCATAGAAGTAAGCTTAGCCCCCGCTCAGCAAGCAGAGCCAACACCTCCGCCACCTCAAGCAGAGCAGGTGGTATCTGAGGAGAAGCCACCTGAACCAGTAAAAGAACCTGTCAAAAAGCCAAAAACGCCTAAGGTGATGACGCAGCAACCTAAACTTGATGCGCTACCACCGACTTTTAAAGTGCCTGATGTAATTGCTACGCCTAAGCCTGCACCTGAGCCACAGCCAGAAACATATCCTGACATGCAATCTTATATGAAAGCACAGCAGGCGAAGCGCCAAGGGACTGAGTGGGAGGCTGTCAGGCAAAATGCTGAGGCGGTTGCAAAAGAAATCGGCCCTAGCGAAGAGGAACAACGTGACCAGCGTATTGCCAAGAATTTACAAGGCGGGGCGGGCGGCACATTTACCCTTACCAGCTTAAGTGGACGCCATGCAACGTTCTCTTTTAACGGCTGGGTAAATAGTCTCAGTAATCAGAAACAGAAGTACTTTGAGGTGGAAGCAAAGTCCGGTCAAGATGTCCGAGTGTTAATGATTAAACAGGTAATTAGCTTTATACGCGAGAGTTACCAAGGTGATTTTCCTTGGGATTCCAAACGTTTAGGTAAGGTGATCATTTTGTCGGCGCGTCCTCAGGATAACAGCGAACTAGAGGATGTCTTAATGACAGAGTTCTTTGGTCCTAATTACAGGAACTCTTAATCACACTTTAACTACAGCCTTCGACGTAGTAAATTTGAGGCGGCACGCCAATACGCCAATTTACGATGGTATCGTTTGCATCCGTTTCAAATATCAAACGCGCATTGGTTTGCTCAACAGGTGTCACAACTAATGTATGCGCACCTTGAATATATTTATGTGGCAGATTCTCCACATGACCAGCGTGTGCTTGTAAGACGGATGTCGCAGAGTCGCCTACTACAATATTTCCTGGCGCCACTTGTTTAGTATCACCCACGTCGTAACGTACAAATTGACCATCTTCTAGCATAAAAGCGATGCCTTGCTGGTGCTCAGGCAATTTGTCCATGTATAGGTAATAGCAAGTGGCCCCTATGGCTGGTTTACTGGCATTGAGTGGTCGTCCCCATGACATCCTTACTGACTCTTCATTGCTACCAAACTTCGCGGGGCCAAAACCATCAAAATTGATGATATCGGCGTTGTAATGTTTATTCACTAGATTTGCTAGGCTACCTGTTGATGGCATGGGCGGTAGCGGTGGGGGTACTATAGGCGGTTCTTTGGCTTTATCGCAAGCTAAGAGCAATATACTCAATAATGACACCAATAATGCTGATTCAATTCGCATGATGGTTAGTCCAGATTTTGTTTATACAAGTTTCTTTATAGTAGTTTAATCCCATTCAATTTTTCTGCACAAGTGTCGCGAATAATGCGCGCCAAGTCTTTGGCATAGGGCCGTGTCATCATGTCGCTGGTACCGATAGCATATAACTCAGACCATAGACCTTTTCTACCTATCGGTTTGGCAATCACATATTCATGATCCACGTAACTCTGTATCCCCCAGCTAGGCAATGCGGCTAAACCACGGCGGCTGGCGACTAACTGCATAATGGCAATTGTCAGTTCTGCAGTACGTCTATTGAATTGTATGTTTGCGGGTTTTAGCACTTGGCGTATCACATCAATGCGCTCCTCTGGTACAGGGTAGGTAATCAATGTTTCGTCATTAAAGTCTTCTGCCAGTAATCTAGCTTTGTTACGTAAGCTATGGTCTGTGGGCAATACCGCCATGATTTCAAATTTGAATAATGGTAAATACTCTAAGTTGGTTAGTTTCTCAGCGGCGGGCAAGCCGCCAATCACTACGTCAGCCTTACCTTCATGTAGTAGGTACCAAGGGTCACTATGGAAACCTGCGACTAAATCAATTTCCACTTCCGGCCATGCGCGCCTGAATGCGTCCATCACTGGCGTTAGCCAATCAAAACAGGTGTGGCACTCCAGTACGATACGCAATTCACCTGATTGGTCACTTTTCAGGCGTATCAAATCGCGCTCTGATTTATCTATGAGTGGTAATAGTTCATTGGCTAAATCTAATAAGCGCTGACCAGCAGGTGTAAAGCGCAAGCCTTGTGGGCTGCGTTGGAACAGGGTGATGTCGTAATGCGTTTCTAGTGCGCGTATTTGGTGGGAGAGGGCAGATTGCGTTAAGAATACACGTTCTGCGGCTAACCCCAACTTGCCAGTCTCGGCAATTGCTTTGAGAGATTTTAGATGACGAATTTCTAGCATAACGTTAACCTAATATGAATTTAATTCAAATTTATCATAAAAACTTTCGCTTTATTAAATTATTTTGTAGTCGGACAATGCACGCCTCAGAAAGAATTTAGACAAAAACATAGCTTAAATAGGTGATGATATGACAACAAAAACAATTAAGGCCCACATTTTGGGCTACCCACGCGTGGGTGCTAAACGTGAATTAAAGTTTGCGCTGGAATCATTCTGGCGTCGTGAGATTTCGTCTGAAGATTTGCAAAAGACCGCTAAAACATTACGCGCTACACATTGGAAAAAACAGCAGGACGCTGATTTGGCATTCGTGACTACCAATGACTTCACATTGTACGACCACGTGCTAGACCATACGGTGTTGTTTGGTGCGCAGCCTAAGCGATTCAAAAAACTGCCATTCGGTGAAACGAATGTCTCGCCAGAAAACGCATATTTTTCACTGGCGCGCGGCAACTTGGAACAGCCGGCAATGGAAATGACCAAGTGGCTAGATACGAACTACCACTATATTGTGCCTGAATTGAATGTCGATACGAATTTCACCATTAACGCACATGACTTTTTGGCGCAGATAGAGGAAGCGGAAAAGCTCAATAAAAAAGTAAAGCCAGTATTATTAGGCCCAGTGAGCTTTTTGTACTTAAGTAAAGCGCGTGGCATCAATAAGCTGGATTTGCTGGATAGTTTGGCTCAGCAGTATGTTTATTTATTACAAGAGTTGTACGCTAAAAAAGTGGAGTGGGTACAAATTGATGAACCTATCTTTGCGTTAGATTTAGATGATGCTTGGTTAAAAGCGTTTGAGCGTGCATATGCGTGGTTCAGGACATCACGTCCAAAATTGTTACTGACGACTTATTTTGCCAATGTATCTCGTTACCAAGCATTTATCACCAGCCTGCCTATAGATGGCGTTCATATCGATTTGGTGCGCGCACCAGAACAATTGGGTCCTTGGGTCAATGCGATTCCTAGTCACTGGGTGTTGTCTGCCGGTGTGATTGATGGGCGCAATATCTGGCGTACAGATTTGGATAAAGCGTTAGCCTTATTAGAGCCATGGGTGCAGAGGTTGGGTGACCGTTTATGGGTGGCACCGAGCTGCTCATTGCTGCATACGCCAGTAACGCTTGCGCACGAAGTAAAGTTAGATGCTGAAATCAAATCTTGGTTAGCGTTTGCCGATGAGAAACTTGTAGAACTCAGTATTATCGCCAAGGCATTGAACAATGGCGTTGATTCAGTTGCTAACGAATTGACTATTTCACGTGCGGCAATTGCCTCGCGTAATCATTCTTTACGTGTACATTCTGATAGTGTGAAAGCCCGTGTTGCAGCACTTAACAGCGTAAATGAAAACCGCAATAGCACCTTTACTATCAGACAAGAGAAACAACGTGCGCGTTTAAATTTGCCATTATTGCCAACCACAACTATCGGCTCATTCCCGCAAACGCCGGATATCCGTGCTAGCCGTGCCGCATTTAAGAAAGGTGATATTGCACAAGCGCAATACGATGCTGATATGGCGGTACACATTGAATATGCGATTCGCGAGCAAGAGGCGCTGGACTTGGATGTGCTAGTGCACGGCGAGGCTGAGCGTAACGATATGGTGGAATACTTTGGCGAGAAGCTTGCAGGCTATGTATTTACCCAAAATGGCTGGGTGCAAAGCTATGGTTCGCGTTGCGTGAAACCACCGGTGATTTATGGCGATGTGTACAGGCCACAGGCCATGACAGTAGAGACAGCGCGCTTTGCGCAATCGCTATCTACGCGCCCCGTAAAAGGTATGCTCACTGGGCCGATTACCATGTTGCAATGGTCGTTCGTACGTGATGATCAGCCACGTGAAACCACGGCTTTGCAATTGGCGCTGGCGATACGTGATGAGGTCGATGATCTGCAAAAAGCCGGTATCGCCATTATCCAGATTGATGAACCAGCTTTGCGTGAAGGTTTGCCTTTGCAAAGTGCAGCTTGGGCACACTACCTGGCTTGGGCGGTGCGTGCCTTCAAGCTGTCAGCCAGTGTGGCAAACGATGATACGCAGATTCATACCCATATGTGCTATGCAGAGTTTAATGACATTTTGCCTGCCATTGCGGCGATGGATGCCGATGTGATTACTATTGAAACCTCGCGTTCTGATATGGAGCTACTGGACGGCTTTGGTGAGTTTGAGTATCCAAATGAAATTGGCCCGGGTGTGTACGACATTCACTCACCACGTGTACCAACTATTGAGGCTATGGAAAAGCTAGTGAAGCGTGCATTTGAAGTGATTCCAGCAGAGCGGTTATGGATTAACCCTGATTGTGGCCTGAAAACCCGCGGCTGGGAAGAGACCAAGCTTGCGTTGCAGAACATGGTGAACGTGGCAAAGCAGTTGCGTAGTGAATTGCAGGCAGTTTAGTCTTCACGCTATAGCATATAAGAACAGTGCAGGGGATTGCCTTGCACTGTTCTTGCTAGGCGGCGGCTTTTGAGCTGAATGGTTTTTTGGGTTTAAAAACATAGAACAAATTAGGCTCGCTCATGATGTAGATTCGACCATCTGAACCGATTGCAATGCCCTCGGCTTGTGGCACATGCTGGCGCAAACCGTGAAATCCTTTCCACAAGGCGAGGGCGCCAATTGCATGGCCACGCTCGTCGTATTCTTTAATCAGGCGAGACTCATCACTTAGCAGCAGCAAATGTCCAGTCTCGCTATGATAGGTGACGGAAGACAGATCCCTCAATGACCATTTAATGGCAGCATCAAACCCGTCTATCTTTTTAATCTCGATATTCAATGGCTTGTCATCATCTATGTTGAAGAAGCCGCTAACTGACATCAGGTATTTTGGGTCTCGTTCTTTAGCGACTAATAGACGGTTATGGTTATCGTCCCACGAGACGCCTTCAAAGTTTTTGTTGCCAGCTGGGTTCATGCCAAGCTTGATCTTCTTGGTATAGGTAATATCCAGTTGCGTCGCCTGATCGTCCAGGGAGACTTCTACTAGTCGGTTATCGCGCTCATCAGCAATCACATAGCGGTTACCGGCAATGTGGGTGATGCCTTCCATATCGTCTACGCCGGTAACATTCACTTTTCTGAGCACCTTGCCGTTTATAGTTAGCTCAATAATTTGCGACTCTTTGTTGAGAACGGTGAATAGGCTGTTTCGCTCAGAATCGAAGGTGAGTCCAGAAGCGTTTTCCAACCCAGGAATAGGGAGTCCATCAATCTCGACTTGGTAATTTTTCAGGTCTAGCGTATGACCTTCGGTTTGCGGTTTGCTCGCATGCCAAAAATACCAGCCCAGTGCTTCCAGCCGAAAATGATAGATGGTGGCAAGTAGCATTGCGATAGCGCCTATCATCCAGTAGGTTTTATGTCTGTTTGTTTTTGATGGGCTTTTATTAATAATATGTCTACCTTGAATGCTGGTTTGTTATTTAAAACGTTAGGTTAAAACATGCAATTAAATAGCATTAAGCTTAATTGAAACTGAATTGCAATATGAGTTCTCAATGGACTTTGATCCGTACAGTTAATTCAAAAATAAAATTCTTTTATAAACATACATATAGCATTGATTGTATAAATTTTATCAATATATTGTGTTTTAAGTGTTGAAATACCCCGTCATATTGCGTTATAGTCTTTACATACGGTTCTTGAGTTTCGGTCGAAACTCAAGATAAAAGGGAATCCGGTGCGAGGTTTTTTGCTTTAACAAACTTCAATTCCGGGGCTGCCCCCGCAGCTGTAATCAGCGAGTTATTTTGTATCTCTTTGCCACTGAGTGTGAACTCGGGAAGGCTAGCAAAATGATAATGACCTGAAAGCCAGAAGACCTGCCGTAGCACTTTTTTGCGTGCTTAAATTTTGCATGCAAAAGTAATTTTTATAACGTTTGAGGCGGGGTGTCCTCGGCAGATGGAGTGGCTATTTCATATTATCTATAGCACTCCGCCATGCTGGTCTTTATCAAGCAAGCTTTATTTAAGTCTTTCACTTAAAGCATTTGTGACATAAAGCGTACCTGCCCTTTTTGATAAAGGGAAAACCAAATGGATGATATTAGACCATCACCGAACAGTTCATTAGGCACTGATTCAGTACAATCCACACTATTACCTATGTTGCAGGTGATTCGCCGTAACGGCGCAGCTGTCGCATTCAATCTCGATAAAATCTCTATCGCCATCACTAAGGCTTTCTTAGCAGTAGAGGGCAATCAAAGCGCCGCGTCACAGCGTGTGCGTGACCAAGTGGCTACCTTAAGCCAGTTAGTGAATAACGCCTTAATTCGCCGCTTGCCAGCTGGCGGTTCTATCCACATCGAAGACATTCAAGACCAGGTTGAATTGGCCTTGATGCGTAACGGCAACCACGACGTAGCGCGTGCTTATGTGCTTTACCGTGAAAAACGTAATGCTGAACGCGCCGCTGAAAAAGCAACAACTAGCGAACCTAGCCATGCACTTAACGTAAATATTGATGGAAAATTAGTACCCCTTAATATCAAACAGCTCAATGACATGGTTGCCGAGGCTTGCTTAAACCTAGGTAGTGAAGTTGATGTGAACCTCGTTGTAGAGCAAGCAGTACGTGACTTATACGATGGCATTCCATTCAGCGAAGTGTATAAAGCGCTGATTTTATCTGCGCGTAGCCTGATTGAAACCGAGCCTGCCTACAATTATGTCACTGCGCGTTTGCAGCTAGACTTGGTACGCGCTGAGGTGTTGGGCGAGCGCGTAAGCCATGCTGAGATGGATGCGCATTATGTGGAATACTTCCCGCGCTACATCAAAATTGGTATAGCTGCAGATTTGCTAGACCCACGTTTGGCACAGTTTGATTTGGATAAAATGGCCGCAGCATTGGTTAAAGAGCGCGACTTCCAATTTGGCTATTTAGGTATTCAAACTTTATATGACCGCTATTTCTTGCACATCGAAGAGCGTCGTATCGAATTGCCGCAAATTTTCTTTATGCGCGTGGCGATGGGCTTGGCGATTAATGAGATTGACCGCGAAACGCGCGCAATTGAGTTCTACAACGTATTGAGCACATTCGACTTTATGAGCTCGACTCCTACTTTGTTTAATGCTGGCACATTGCATTCACAGCTTTCATCATGTTACCTCACCACCGTGAGCGACGACTTGGACGGTATTTACCAAGGCATTAAAGAAAATGCGTTACTACAAAAATACGCAGGCGGCTTGGGTAACGATTGGACGCCAGTACGCTCATTAGGCGCACGCATCAAAGGCACTAACGGTAAGAGCCAAGGCGTAATCCCGTTCCTAAAAGTGGTGAATGACACGGCGGTAGCGGTGAACCAAGGCGGTAAACGTAAAGGTGCGGTTTGCGGCTACCTAGAAACTTGGCATTTGGACATTGAAGAATTCTTAGACTTGCGTAAAAACACTGGTGACGATCGCCGCCGTACGCATGACATGAATACTGCACATTGGATTCCAGACCTATTCATGCGCCGTGTGACTGAGGCGGGTGATTGGACATTATTCTCACCATCTGACGTGCCGGATTTGCATGACAAATATGGTAAAGCCTTTGAAGCGGCTTATGTGGAATATGAACGTCGTGCAGACAGCGGTGAAATCAAGCTGTTCAAGCGCGTGCCTGCTTTGCAGATGTGGCGCAAGATGCTTTCCATGCTGTTTGAAACAGGTCACCCTTGGATTACGTTCAAAGACCCATGCAATATTCGCTCACCACAGCAACATGTGGGCGTGGTACACAGCTCTAACTTATGTACAGAAATCACGCTCAATACTTCTGATACGGAAATCGCTGTGTGCAATTTAGGTTCTGTGAATTTATTGCAGCACTTAACAGAAGTTAACGGAAATTTAGTGTTAGATAACGACAAGTTGCAAGCGACGATTAAAGTCGGCATGCGTATGTTGGATAACTTGGTAGATATCAATTTCTACCCAGTAGGCAAAGCGCGAAACTCCAATACACGCCATCGCCCAGTAGGCATGGGTATTATGGGCTTCCAAAACTGCCTGCACGCAATGCGTATCCCATATGCAAGTATGGAAGCAGTAGAGTTTGCCGACCGCGCCATGGAGATGGTGTGCTACAACGCCTATTGGGCTTCAACCGTGCTAGCAGAAGAGCGTGGCCCATACTCTAGTTTTAAAGGCAGTTTGTGGGATCAAGGTATCTTGCCATTAGACACACTAGACCTACTCAGCCAAGAGCGTGGTGGCAATGTAGAAGTGGATAGAAGCAAGACATTGGATTGGGATGCTTTGCGCAACCGCATTCAGAAAGTGGGTATGCGTAACTCTAATTGCGTGGCGATTGCACCGACTGCGACGATTTCTAATATTGTGGGTGTGTCAGCCAGCATTGAGCCTGAATACCAAAACTTGTACGTGAAATCTAACTTATCTGGTGAGTTCACTATAGTGAATGAGCAATTGGTAAATGACCTGAAAGCACGCGGCTTGTGGGATACCGTGATGGTGTCAGACCTGAAGTATTTCGACGGTTCATTGGCACCAATTGAGCGTGTGCCAGCTGATTTGAAACAGCTTTATGCAACAGCGTTTGATGTGGACCCAAGCTGGTTGATTGAGGCAGCAGCGCGTCGTCAAAAATGGATAGATCAGGCGCAATCACTCAACCTGTATTTCGCTGTGCCATCAGGTAAAAAGCTTAACGATACGTACTTATTGGCTTGGCAACGTGGCTTGAAAACTACGTACTACCTCCGTTCATTGGGTGCAACAGCGGCCGAGAAATCGACAGGGTCTGGTGGTGAGTTGAATGCGGTCGCATCAAGCGCGCCAGAACCAGCGCCGAAGATGTGCAGCATTGACAACCCAGATTGCGAATCCTGCCAATAATAAAAAATTAAGGAATGAATATGCTTTCATTTGAAGATGAAGTTTATGTAGAGCCAACTAAGCCACAACTGGCGCCAGTGCCAACACCAACCACTGCACCAGTCGCAGCAAATCAACCGTCTATCTCGGGCCGTGTGAATGCCTCTGATAAGCGCATGATTAACGGCCAAACGGATGTGAATCAACTGGTGCCGTTTAAATACCATTGGGCTTGGGATAAGTATCTGGCAGGTTGTGCCAACCACTGGATGCCGCAAGAGGTTTCAATGAGTCGCGACATTGCACAGTGGAAAGACAGCACTGCTTTAACAGACGATGAGCGCTTGATTGTGAAACGCAACTTGGGCTTCTTTACTACAGCAGACTCGTTGGCTGCGAACAATATCGTGTTGGGTACATACCGTCATATCACTGCGCCAGAATGTCGTCAGTACTTGCTGCGCCAAGGTTTTGAAGAAGCGATTCATACCCATGCGTATCAATACATCGTGGAGAGTTTGGGTTTAGATGAATCTGAAGTATTTAATGCTTACCAGGAAGTGGCGAGTATTAAAGATAAAGATGACTTCTTGATTCCATTCATCAATATCCTGACTGACCCGGAATTCAAAACCGGCACGCCAGAAGCTGACCAACAGTTACTACGTTCGCTGATTGTGTTTGCCTGCATCATGGAAGGTTTATTCTTCTACGTTGGCTTCGTGCAGATTCTAGCACTTGGCCGCCAGAACAAGATGCAGGGCGCGGCAGAGCAGTATCAATACATCCTGCGTGATGAATCAATGCATTGCAATTTCGGCATCGACGTGATCAATACGATTAAATTAGAAAATCCGCATCTATGGACTGCTGAATTCCGTGATGAGATTAAAGGCTTAATTCAGCATGGTGTTGAGCTTGAGTATCGTTATGCTGAAGCGACCATGCCGCGCGGTGTATTGGGTTTAAATGCCACGATGTTCAAAGAATATCTGCGCTTTATTGCAAACCGTCGTTGCCAGCAAATTGGCTTAGATGTGCTGTATCCAGGCGCAACAAATCCATTCCCTTGGATGAGTGAGATGATGGATCTAAAGAAAGAGAAAAACTTTTTTGAAACCCGCGTAACTGAATACCAGACGGGTGGCGCGTTGAGCTGGGATTAATTTCTGGCTTCTTTAGGGGCTGTCGTTAACGGCAGCCCCTTTTTCACGTGTAGAGCTTGATATTAAAATTGCGTTAGTTTTTTACGCACTTCCAGCTCATCCAGCCCCTTACCGATAATGACAATACGTGAAGTGGGTTCATCTTCATTCCAGCCTTCCAGTAGCGTAGGTGGGTAGGGCGTGAAATGCACGGCGTGAATTGCTAACGGCGCAGACTGGTCTTCAGCATGAATAATGCCTTTGAGTCGTAGTAAGTTCTTGCCGTAGGTTTGGCAGAACTTTAATAAATGTGGCTTCAGTGCCGACCATTTAAGCGGCTGTGGCATGGCGACAGTGAAACTTACGATGTCATCGTCATGCACGCTTTGCGGTAATGTACCTTTAGGCAGTTGAGGCTTGTAAGGCGCACGTAGCCAGCGTTGTGGCTCTGGTTGTTTAGTCGCAATGTCGAACAGTCCCACATCAATCACAAATGCTGGGTCTAGCTCACCTTGTACAATTTTATGTTGCGTAGCACCAGGGTTGATACTAATCAGCTTTTCTTTCAAAGCGCTGATTTGTTCGGCACTGGCGAGATCAGTTTTGGTGAGTACTAATACATCGGCCACAGCTGCTTGTTTTAAAGCTTCCTGATTGTCTTCAATCTGCTGCAAGCCATATACAGAGTCTATCGTTACGACTACCGCATCTAATCTATAAGTGGATTCGATGACAGGCTCGTTCATCAAGTTGGCAAGTATTGGTCCTGGGTCGGCCATACCTGTGGTTTCGATGATGAGGCGCTTAAACTCAGGAATTGCTTGTAGCGCACGTTTAAAGAACAAATCGCGCATGGTGTCTGCCAGTTCATTCTTAAGGGTGCAGCACAAGCAGCCTGAGCTTAACAGCACTGTGTTGTCGGCAATATGCTCGCTCTCAATATTTTGCGCCAGGTTAGTGTTGGCAAATACCTGGTCTAGCCCAGCATCGCCTAATTCATTGATGATGATGGCAGTATCACGCATTGAAGGGTGGTGTAATAGCTTATTTAAAAGTGTGGTTTTACCGCTGCCTAAAAAGCCAGTGAGCAGGGTGACAGGTATGCGTTTATCCATTTATTTTGCTTGTTTCAATACAGAGTTTTATTGATGGCGTTCAAAGATTATGCGTTGCAATCAGCACATTTACCTTTTATGTTGAGTTCAATTGAATCAACGGTAAAATGGGCTGGTATACTGCTCGACAATTTCGGATGTACATCATCTAAGCAGAATATTTTGCCACACGTGCTGCATTGAAAGTGCGCATGTGTATGTTGATTAAGCATTTTTTGCGATGTTAACGCTGTATTCTTATCATTATATTGAATGCCTTTGGTATTAGTGGCATTGAGCTGAAAGCGCCATGCGCGATCATCACCGGCAATACGATGGATGATGCTGTGTTTTAGCAACCAATCCAATACGCGGTATAGCGTCACGCGATCAAAGTTCTCAGGTAGCTGTTTGAGTACGTCTTGATGAGTCAAAGGCAATTGGCTTTTGGTGAGTACACCAAGCACCTCTAATCGCGAAGCGGTGCTTTTTAAGCCAGTTTGCTGGAAAATAAGTGCTGCGGTCTGCATGGCATTAAATTTAAATAAATTATTAAGTGAATGAATGAACGTATTTTTTGAAGAAGATGGCAGTTTCAAAGTTGCCTCTATCATGACTGAAACGCAGGGTTCTATGCAAATAGAATCTGCCGGTGGCAAACGCAGCAAGATCAAAACCAGCAATGTATTGATGCGTTTTGAATTGCCGCTAGCAGGCTTTTTAGAAGCTGCCAACGCAGAAGCTGAAACATTAGAAGTCGATTTTTTATGGGAATGTTGTGGTGAGCCTGAGTTTGGCTTTGAAGAGTTCGCGCAAGACTATTATGGTCGCAAGCCCAGCCCAACAGAGGCTGCTGCAGTTGCCATCAAGCTACATAGCGCACCGGTTTACTTCAACCGTAAAGGCAAAGGTCGCTATAAAGCTGCGCCCGCCGAGATATTAAAAGCCGCACTTGCTGGGTTGGAAAAGAAGCGCCTGTTGGCAGAAAAAATGGCAGGTTATGTGGCTCAGCTTAAAGCACATGAAATGCCAGATGAGCTGATGCAAAAGCTTGATATGCTGTTGTACGAGCCTGATAAAAATTCTTTTGAATACAAAACCTTAGATGCTGCGGCAAATGAAATGCATCTGAGTCATCTCAAGTTATTACAAACCTGTGGCGCTATACCTTCAGCACACAATTTTCATTTAGGTGCGTTCTTACGTGAGTATTTTGCCAAGGGTACGGAGTTCGGCTCGGCTGAAGTCGCAGTGGTGCCATCTGAATTACCACTGGCCGAATTGCCAATGGCCGATGTGGAAGCATTCAGTATCGATGACAGCACCACGACTGAGATTGATGATGCCTTTTCAATCAAGCAGCTAGCGGATGGTAGCACTCGCGTTGGTATTCATATTGCAGCGCCAGCTTTGGGTATTGAAGTAGATAGCGCGCTGGATAAAGAAGTGATGCAGCGTTTATCTACGGTGTACATGCCGGGCAATAAAATCACGATGTTGCCAGAAACTGCGATTAGGCCATTCAGTTTGGATGCTGGGCAAATCAAACCAGTGTTATCGTTGTATTTGCATGTAAATGCAGATTTTACGATTACGCAACGTGACAGCAAGGTTGAACTGATTAAGATTGGCGATAATTTACGCCATGATGAATTAGAGCCATACTTCAACGAAACAACCTTGGAAGCGGATAGCGGCCACTCATACTGGGCTACGCTATTGTTTTTATATCAGCTAGCTGAATCTTTAGAAAAAGCGCGTGGTAAGCACGACCCGAATAAGCCGATACAAATTGACTATAACTTCTATGTTACTGATGGCAAGGTGAGTATTGTAGGGCGCCGTCGCGGTTCGCCTATGGATAAACTGGTTGCCGAATTGATGATAGAAGCCAATAACCAGTGGGGTGCTTTGCTAGCCTCACATGAAGTGCCAGGGCTTTACCGTGCACAGACTGGTGGCAAAGTATTCATGACGACTAAAGCCGAGCAGCATCAGGGCTTAGGTGTCGCGCAATATGCCTGGAGTACGTCTCCATTACGTCGTGCGGTAGATCTAATCAATCAGCGCCAAATCATCAGCGTGGTACAAAACTCAGTGCCAGCGTATCCTCAAAATAGTGAAGCGCTCACTACTCATATGCGTAATTTTGAGCAGACTTATCAGGCATATAGCGAGTTTCAAACACGCATGGAACGATATTGGTGTTTGCAATATTTGGTACAGGAATCTGTAGAAACCGTGAATGGTTTTGTTTGGCGTGACAATCTGGTGCGTTTAGATGATGTACCTTACCTCACAAAGGTGTATGGCTTGCCAGAGCTTAAAGCGGGCACGCGCGTAAGTCTGCAAGTACAAGAGGTTGATACACTACTGATGGAATTACGTACCAAATTTTTGGGTGTCATAGAAGCGCCTGCGCAAGCTGCAGTAGTGATAATTGATGACGAAAATCAAGAAGAGGCTGCCGCCTGATGTTTCGCGTAGCTAAACACCTGATGAAAGCATTTGTGAATGACTCGGTGGATGTTAGCGAGTTAGACGGAGTACGTTCATTGCACCTAGGCTCTGTCACCATTCAAAGCGCGATGCGTATTCGTGACCCGTTTGCTTTGGAACTGGCTTATACACGCGGTATGATGTGTTTTCTGCTATTCAACGCTAATATCAAAAACGTATTGGCCATAGGCTTGGGTGGTGGTTCGCTACCTAAATACATTTATGCATATTGCCCAGAGATTTTTACACGGGTAATTGAAATCAACCCCAGAATCATTCAAATTGCACATAGCCAGTTTGGAGTGCCTGAGAACGATGAACGTTTAGAAGTGATTGAAGGCGACGGCTTACAGTATTTAGCTGAACATACGGGTGCTACGGATGTGTTATTGATTGATGCATTTGATAGTAATGGCATCCCTCCTGATTTTTGCAGTCAAGATTTTTTTGATCAATGTGCAACGACCCTTAACAGTGCCGGCATATTGGCGATTAATCTATGGGGCAGTGATAAAAACTTCGATATCTATCTACAGCGTATCGAGCAGAGTTTCTCTGGCAACGTATTGATATTACCCACAGGAAAACCGGGCAATATCGCAGTATTTGGCTTTAAACGCGAGCCAGCCGATTTACGCATCGCCAATTTGCGCGAACGCGCTAAAATGCTTGAAAAGATACATAAAGTTGAGTTTCTGCAATTTGTAGAAAAGTTAGCAGAACATAATGCCAGTACCAATAATAGAATTTTTATGAAAAGTGACGCGTAATACTCATGACACCTAATCGATATTTTGCAACCTGCCCACGTGGCTTAGAACAACTGCTTGCTGATGAATTACAACAAGTAGGCGCTAAATCCATTAAAGCGACTGATGGCGGTGTGAGCTTTGATGGTGATTGGGCGGTGTGTTATGCCGCTAATCTGCACTCACGCATTGCCACGCGTATTTTGTGGCAAGTAGCGCGAGGCAAATACCTGAATGAAGAAGATCTATTCAACGCGGCTTACAAACTCAATTGGTCACAGTGGTTCGACGTCAAGCATGATTTTATGGTCAAGGTCACCGGTGTGAAATGTCCTCTGAAGAGCCTGGAATTTGCGACTTTAAAAATCAAAGATGCGGTATGTGATAAGTTTAGATTAGCAGTTGGCAGCCGTCCTTATATTGATACTAAAACCCCTGCAGTACGTATCCATGCTTATTTGGCAGCTGATGAGTATCAGTTCTACTTGGATACTTCAGGCGCTGCGCTGTATCAGCGCGGTAATCGTGGCGCAAGTATTGAAGCGCCTTTGCGCGAGAATCTGGCAGCGGGTATTTTGAAGTTGTCTGGTTGGCAAGCTGGACAACCATTACTAGACCCAATGTGCGGTAGCGGTACATTTTTATTAGAGGCGGCGATGGTGGCATTGGATATAGCACCTGGTCTGAATAGAGATTTTGGCTTTGAGAAGCTGAGAACCTTTGAATCCGATACCTGGAAGAAAATTAGGAATCAAGCCGCGGGCAAAGCTAAGAAAGTATCTTTTCAGAAAATATACGGTTCAGACCTGGATTTACGCGCAGTGCGCGTGAGCAAGCAAAATCTTGAGTCAGCAGGTTTGTTGGAAGCTGTGCAATTGGCGCAAGTTGATATGATTAATGCAATTCCACCGGCTGATAGCGGTGTGCTGGTTGCTAACCCACCATATGGTGTGCGTATTGGTGAAGATGAAGAGCTGGCTTTGCTTTACCCAAAAATGGGCGAAGCGCTTAAAAAGAAATTCGCTGGTTGGAATACCTATTTCCTCACCAATGATTTACGCATGCCTAAGCTGATGCGACTAACACCAAGCAAACGTACACCATTATTTAATGGACCGCTTGAGTGCCGACTTTTTGAAATTAAGATGGTTGCCGGTAGTAACCGTAAATAGCTTCACAGGAATAATCATGAGTGATTCGTTAGAAGAGCTAAAACAAAAACTTCAAGCCTTTGTTGATGCACGGGACTGGACTCAGTTTCACTCGCCTAAGAATCTGGCAATGGCCATGATTGTTGAGGCTGCCGAACTGGTTGAACATTTTCAATGGGATACTGAGATTGAAAGCCATCAATTAACAGTAGAAAAGCGCGAGCAAGTAGGGCATGAGCTGGCTGATACTTTTGTTTATTTGCTTAGAATTTCACAGGTATTGGATATTGATTTAATTAAAGTGGCGAACGATAAGATTGAACTTAACGCCAAGAAATATCCGGTAGAAAAAGCGCGTGGCAAGAATAACAAATATACAGATTATCAATAAGCGTTTATATGATGTACCCAATAAAAAAGCCCGCTATTGCGGGCTTTTTTATTACATATCTAAATGCTATTTCAATGCTGCTAGTGCCGCATCGTAGTTTGGCTCATTAGCGATCTCGGAGACGAGTTCACTATGCAGCACTTTGTTATTCTCGTCCAGCACAACGACGGCACGGGCGGTAAGGCCGGCCAGGCTGCTGTCGACGATCTGCACACCGTAGTCCTTGGAGAACTTAGCGGTGTCGCGGAAGGTAGATAAAGTGGTGACGTTCTCAATGCCTTCGGCGCCACAGAAGCGGCTCTGCGCAAACGGCAGGTCAGCCGAGATGCACAGCACGACGGTGTTGTTCAGCGCACTGGCGCTCTTGTTGAACGCGCGTACGGACATGGCACAGGTTGGTGTATCGATACTAGGAAAAATGTTTAGTACTTTGCGTTTGCCGGCATAGTCAGCCAGAGAGGTCAGGTTGCGCTTTGCATCAGCCAGTTGGAAATCCGGAGAGCTCTGGCCTGGTTGCGGCAGATTGCCGCCGATGGTGACTGGGTTGCCTTTTAGGGTGACGGTAGTTGTCATGATTGTTTCCTCTTTTGTTGTTCAGTATTAATGTCTAACTTGCCTATCATAAAACAAAAACGCCCGATTTGCATCGGGCGTCTTATATAAGATGAAGTCTTTTACTATCTTAAGCGAGTAGGTTCTCACTTAAATAGCCAATGGTCATCGTTTGATTGTGCAGCACGCTATCATTGGTGTCCGGACGCGGTGAAAATTCACCGTAAGAATAAAAGCCAGTCAATGCGGTTTGTGCACCAAGAATTTGTTGTACTAATTTCACTTCATCAACCACTAGTTCTGCCATCACACCCTTGCGGCCAACGCAACTGACACAGACAGCCAAGCCGGTTTGGTTGGTACTAGTATGACCAGTCACTAGATGTGCAGCATCGCCAGCGCCTTCAACTAAGCGATCATGCGTTGATTGGCAGAAACGTACAGTTTCGCCTTCGTCTACGTTACCAGCAAACGTTAGGCTATTGTTTGCGTTATCAATTGCGAGCAGGGTGCGGATTTTTTCAATATCACGTTTACCTTCTTCAATAATCGCAAACGGAAATTTTAAGCCGCTACCAGGTAAACCTTTTGAAGAATGGTCACCAATATACATTTTGTATAAAGGTAACGCTGGTTTGCCATCCAGCTCTAACACCACGTTCTTTTCGGATTTAGTCACTGTGCGTGGCGGTCCATAAGGCTTCCAGCCACGTCCTACGCCGGTAGCTGCAATTAAACTGTTACCATATAAACCTACTGCGATAACCAGGCCATCGGAGATGGTTTCATTGAATATCTGAACTGTTTTACTGAAACCGAAACCATCACCTGCCATGCCGCCCATGACAGGGATTTCACCCAATACGCTTTTAAAGCCTTCCAAGAGTTCGGAGCCATTGACATTCAAACCATCAGAGTAGACCAACACAGCTTTCAGGCTATCAGATTTAAGTTGTTTGGCTAATCCTGCTGCTGTTTCATAAGAGTTTTGCATGCCAGACATTTTGGTGTGTGTCACGCGTTGTACAGTTTTTTCCCATAAGATCGCGGTAATTTGCAAGCTGTCATCGAATACACCCGCGGCAGTAATTTCACCTGCGGTAGAACAGCCAATAATTTGTGCTGTAGGATAGCGTGCTTTCAATATGCTTTGTAGTTTTGCTTCACCAAAGCGTTTTACAGAGCCAAATACCAACACTAAGCTAGCGGTAGGCAGAGGAGATGCTGCAGGCAGGTCTTTCAATGCCATTTTAGCCGTTAATGACTCTTGTCTTACTATCATACAAATCCTTTGGGTTAGGGCTTAAAACCTTAAGCTATATTGATGTCTTCTAGAACTGCAAATTGATTATTCTTATGGTTATTGAAATTTATTATAGACTACCCTAATGAGGGATTGAAATAAAAATATTATTTTTTTAATTATTTTTAATAAAATATTAAATAGTATTGCTTAATAAGCGAGTCTATATATAAAATGGGTTCTGAATAATTGCAACAAATTGTAACTGGTATCTGCTGCATATAAATATAAAGGAGCTTGCTGGTGAATCAAGAAAAACCAAGTCAAGAACAGCCAAATCAAGAGAAGTTAAGTTTAGACCAGCTATCCACAGTTAAAGTGATGGTAATTGATGACAGTAATACGATACGCCGTAGTGCTGAGATTTTTTTGAAGGCATCTGGCTGTGAGGTGATATTGGCAGAAGATGGGTTTGATGCATTAGCAAAAATATCTAACGAACATCCTGATTTGATTTTTGTTGATATCATGATGCCTAGGCTTGATGGATACCAAACTTGTTCCCTCATCAAGAGAAATGCACGTTATAAAACTACACCAGTGATTATGCTTTCAAGCAAAGATGGCTTATTTGATCGTGCACGTGGACGCATGGTGGGCTCCGATCAATACCTCACTAAACCTTTTACTCAAGAAACACTCATTGATGCGGTGCAAACTTATGCTGCAATCAGTCGAAATAATCAAAAAGAGGCGGAATAAAAATGGCGATACAAAAAATCTTAGTAGTCGATGACTCAGCAACCGATCGATTCTTTTTAACTGAATTGCTAGAAACTGCCGGCTTTCAAGTAGTAGGCGCAGAAAGTGGCGAGGAATGCTTAGCAAAAGTGGCGGCTAACCCACCTGACTTGGTGCTGATGGACGTTGTGATGCCAGGCCTCACGGGATTTCAAGTGACGCGTACGCTCACAAAAGATGCTGCTACAACCAACATCCCTGTTATTTTGTGTACAGGAAAATCTCAAGCAACGGATTTGGCTTGGGCACTTAAAATGGGTGCCAAGGCCTGTGTAACCAAGCCGGTTGTTGGTGCTGATCTACTCGCATTAATTAAAACGCTCGAATAATCCGACACGCAAAGTGTTTATGATATTTCATTATCAATGATTGAATAATCGTGGCTAAAACCTCAAATTTACGTGAATTCCAAGAAGCAATCCTGTTGAGATTGAAAGAAGTAGCGGCGCAAGGTGATACCGCGTCTGCCTCACGTCTGGGTGTAATAGTTGGTACGAAAAAGATGTTGGTCAATTTGAGTGAAGTACGTGAAGTATTGCCATTACCCCCTATGCAAGTCGTACCGCTAACACATCCCTGGTTTTTAGGGGTTGCCAATATTCGTGGTAATTTATACAACATTACCGATCTGGCGCAGTTTTTAGGCATGCCACCTACACAAAGGTCAGCAAATAATAGGGTTTTATTGTTAAACTCAGAAACGACTACACAAGCGGCGTTGGTAATTGGGGGCTTGGTTGGCTTACGCAGCATTAATACGATGCAGGTAAAGCCATTTGTCGACAATGATGCGGATGTTTTGTTTAGTAAGCTGGCGTATGAAGATGCTGATAATAATGAATGGTTTGAAATTGATATTGAAAAGTTATTGAGAGATAAAGAGTTTATACAACCAACCGTAAGTTGAGAGTGGTAGTGAATGTCGAGGAAGTTTAAAGATAATAATAAAATCAATAGGTTGCTGATATCAAGTGAATAGAATACATCAGTAACATTAAGTGAATTTTAAATAAAATTTAGCAGTAAATTGCATATTAAAACTACAAATTTTTATAAAGCATAGTGTTAATAATAACTCTGTGAATTGGGGCTCAAAATGGCATTAAATCTAGCAACTATTAAAAGCTTGCCGTTGCAAATCGGCGATTTTTTAAATAATCTCAGAAACAAAACTGCTAGTTCAAGTACATCAGAATCTGGCGGGTTGACGGCTGGTTATCGACAACTTTTCCTACAGATTGTTGCGTTTATCTTGTTTGCTTTGTTGAGCTTCTGGGTTATTAATCAGGTGCGAGTCAACGGTCCAATTTTTAATACCTTGAAAGAATACCAAGATTTGACGAGTGATACATCGCCACCAGCCATGTATCCATTGGATGCGTTTGCGTCTTATAACGAGGCTTATGTTGCTTCTACCAACTTTAACAATGTAAAACGTGATAAAGCACTTGAAAATGCTGCAAAAGATGAGGCGCGATTTAAAGCACGTGCAGAATACTGGCGTACACATCTGGATAACGATAAGTTGCAAGGTTCTTTGGAGGCTGTGATTAAAGCCGGTGAAAACTTTTTCCAAGTAGCTAACACACGTTATATTCCAGCTTTGCCACTTGGTACTGTAGCGGCTTCTGCCCCATTGTCAGATTTAACAGCCGCGTTCGAGGTGACTAAGCAGACTGGTAATGCCTTTACGCTAGATATTGCAAAAGAAAATAAAGCTTTGATTCAATCACAAACCAGCTTTATTAAGTTGGTATTGTTGGGCTTGTTGTTACTAGGGTTGGTATTGTTACTTTTGATGTACTTCTACGGTAAAAAACAAACTGTGCAATCAGCAGCTTTGACAGAACAGTTGGCGCAAGAAGGTCAAGATAACCAAGAAGCAGTTTTGCAGCTACTGGATGAGATGGGTGACTTGGCGGACGGTGACTTAACGGTTAAAGCGCAAGTGCGTGACAACATTACTGGCGCGATTGCTGACTCTATTAACTATACAATTGATAGCTTGCGAGACTTGGTTGTTGAGATTAACCGAGCAACGGATCAGGTGACGTCAGCGACGTCAGTCGCGCAAGGCACATCAGATCAGTTGCTAACTGCGGCAGAAACGCAATCTGCACAGATCACGCAAACAACAGATGCGGTTACCGACATGACGCGCTCCATCTTGCAAGTATCAAGCAACGCGGCGCAGGCGTCTCAGGTTGCGCAACGCTCACTACAAGCTGCTAACCAAGGTTCACAAGCGGTACAAAACACGATTTCAGGGATGAATGAGATTCGTACCCAAATCCAGGAAACTTCTAAACGTATCAAACGCTTGGGTGAAAGCTCGCAAGAGATTAGTGAGATCGTGGAATTGATTTCAGACATTACTGAACAAACCAACATTCTAGCGTTGAACGCGGCGATCCAGGCAGCGTCAGCGGGTGAAGCGGGTCGAGGCTTTACGGTGGTTGCGGAGGAGGTTCAGCGTTTGGCGGAACGTTCATCTGAAGCGACGAAACAGATTAGTGCGATTGTGAAGACGATTCAGACCGATACCCACGGCGCGGTAGCCGCGATGGAGAAGTCAACGGAGGGTGTAGTTGAGGGTGCACGGGTTGCGGATGCTGCGGGTCAGGCACTGACTGAGATTGAAACGGTTACTACTAATCTGGCGCGCTTGATTCAGTCGATTTCTGCAGCGACAAGCGCGCAGACAGACTCAGCAACCACCGTGTCTAAAAACATGCAGATGATTCAAGAGATTACGACACAAACAACGCAAGGTACTAAATTAACAGCGGATTCAGTGGGTCAGCTCACATCGCTGGCGGAAGAGTTACGTGACTCTGTTGCTGGTTTCAAACTTTAATCGTTGCAACTTGCTTAAGATTGAATTTGTATAAATTGCGCTGGAATAGATAAATACCGCATGAGAATATTACCAAACAAAATGGGGGGGCAAAATGCCTGAAGCATTTGATACTGGCCCATTGTCTTGGGTAAAAGACGAGATTGATCAATCACTGAAAAAAGTACTGGCGAGCTATCAAGTCGTTGCTGAAAAGCCGGAAGAGTTCGCATCATTGCGTTTTACGGGAGCACATCTATATCAAGTAAGCGGTGCTTTGGATATGGTTGGTCTGGAAGGCTGCAAGCGTTACTGTTCAGAAATTGAAAAGGTGACGAGCAAGTTAGAAAAACAGCTTATTACAGTGAGTGAAGCTGTAATGGCTGATTTGGTGCACGCTGTCGATACATTGGCGCAATATTTACAAGACTTAATGAATGGCATGCCAGACATGCCAACTAGGCTCTATACGAGCTTAAAGCCTTTGGTGGAGATACAGGGTGAACCGCTTGAAGAAAGTGAGTTGTTTTATCCGGATACTAGTAATAGCGCACCCAAGAATTTACCTTCAAACCCAATTGAAGAGTCTGCAGTCCCCATTTTTGTAGCGGAGCAACGATCAACCTTCCAAAAATCGTTATTGGATTGGTTGCGTACTAAAGATACAGATGCATTGAATAATATGCGTGCAGCCATTTCTAATGTACAGCAGGTGCAACAGAAAAATGCACAGCGAACACTGTGGTGGGCAGCAACAGCATTTAACGATGCGCTGGCTCAAGATAAAATTGCCGAGCATTCAGGCGCAAAAAAGTTATGTCGTAGATTAGATCAGCAGCTAAAAAATATGTCAGTAGGCGATGCCAAAGCGCCTTCGCAGCTATTGCGTGATGTACTCTATTACGTTGCGATGAGTGACCGAAGCACAGAGGTAATCTCAAGTGTTAAAGATGTATTTGAGCTGGATGACCTATTGCCGATGCGTGATGGAGTCAATGGAGAAAGCATTGTTGCTACCGCTGCAGAATATGCTGCCCTGGCACAGTTAAACGCAGAGTTGCCCAATTTGAAAGACCTATGGGATAACATAAACTCTGACAACAGTATTGACCTAGAGGGCTTTATTGCCAAGTTAGAAAGCGTTGTGTCAATACAACAAAATCTTAACAATCATAGTGTACTCAAACTCTTCAATACTATTCATGCGATTGCGCAAGCGCTACAAGCAGATAAAACAAAAATCAACGAAACCTCATTGATCGAGGTGGCTGCATCCCTCAATTTACTCGAGTACGTTGCGGAATATTATCAATTGCTCGATGCAGAGGTGTACCAAAAAATCAATACACAGGTTGCACGTTTGCAATCCGTGATAGAAGGCACCGCACTCACATCTGCTATCGATGCCTATGCTACTAGCAAGCTTGACTCTAGCGTCGTGAATGCCGTTGCGAAACAAATTATTGAAGCCTTGCAAATTGTTGAAAAAGCATTGGACACGTTCTTTAGGGATCAAGCCAATTTAGCAGTTTTGGATGGTGTGGCTAAACCCTTACAACAAATCTCCGCAGCATTTGATATGTTGGAAATGCCAGTACCAAAATCGATTGCGCAATTAAGTGCGGTCTATACAGAGCATTTTAGAAATCACGCTAATCAGCTTAATGAAACAGAGTTTGAACTTGTAGCAGAGAGTTTGAGTATGTTGGGTCTTTACGCGGAGGAGTTGCCCAATATTCGCGCAGAGTCTGAAATGGCTATGTCATTTGCCTTACAACGTTTAGAGCAAAGTGCACATACACTCAACTTAGTTAATGGCAGTATAGAGATTGAAGAAGCATTAGCTGAGTCTATTGAGATTAAGCCTATAGAACCTGAGCCTATTATTTATATAGATATTGAGGCGCCTACAGAAGAAATAGTGTTTCCAGTCCCAACAAGTAGTACTAGTGTCGAGCCAGCGGTAGATGCTGTGACAGACAAGGCAATCGATGCCGAGCTACAAGATATCTTCCTAACCGAAGCTGAAGAAGTGCTGGCAAGTTTAGCTCAACATCTACAGGCACTACGTGTGAATGCAACTGACAGCGAATCACTGATAGAAGTGCGCCGTGCTTACCATACACTTAAAGGCAGTGGCCGTACCGTGGGTTTGGCTGGTCTGGGCGAAGTAGCATGGTCAGTAGAAAAGTTGCTCAATCTGGTTATGGAGCGCAAAGCGTTTCCAACATCTGCACAGTTGGCTTTTATTGAAAAAGTGAGTGCGGAGTTTGCGGGCTGGGTTGATCACTTGCAAGCACATAACATGGTGACTTTGAGGCCGGCGCCTTTCCTAGAAGAGGCCGCGATACTTGAGAATAATTCAGCTGAAACTAAATCTGAACCACAAAAAGAAGAAGTGCTGATTGGAGGTACGCGTAAGCTAAGTCGAGCCTTCTTCAATATATTCATCAGTGAAGCACAGCAGCATTTGCAAACGTTGATTGAGTCCCACAGTTTACTTAAGGCAAATTCAAGTGAGTTGCCGACCGAGGAAAGTCGTCGCGCAGCACATACGCTGGGCAGTAACGCCTTGACGGCTGGCTTTAAACCTATTGGTGATTTGGCACGCGCTCTAGAACATTGGCTTGATGAGCATACAAGCGCATGGGTTGAACAACATATTGCGCTGTACGGTAATGTGGTGAAAGCCTTGGAAGATGGTTTGGAAAAAGCGAAAGCGCTGAAAAACCCTAAATCCAGTAGAGCTCTTATTCTTGCATTAGGCGAATCTACCGCTGCGATGCAGGCAGTTGCTGCGCAGAAAGCCGAGGCGGCAGTGCTTGATGCTGCAGAGAAACCAGCTAGAAAAGTGAAAGAAAAAGTAGCTAAACCTACAAAAGCTGCGCAAAAAGTAGAGGCGGTTGCTGAGGAAATGGTTGCTGCTGAAGAACTGGTGCAATCAGAAGAACAGGTGCAATCATTAGTAGTGCAGTCAGCAGCAGACTTAACACCAGTTGCTGACATAGCACCAAAAGCTGAGATGGTTGAACAGCCAGTAGATACAGGAATTAAAGTCAATCAACTTTCAGATCAAGCTGTTGATAAAGAGTTGCTTGGATTGTTCGTGGAAGAAGCGCGCGAATTAGTGCCGCAACTAGGTCGAGACCTACGTGGCTGGCGTGCTAATCCGCAAGAGGCGGATTACCCAGACGCACTGCAACGTGCATTACATACGCTCAAGGGTAGTGCGCGCATGGCTGGTCAAGCGAACATTGGTGATAGCGTGCATAGCATGGAAGACCGTGTGATTCGTGCGCTCAAACACAAGGTCACGCTGGATGACTTTGATGATATGTTTGTAGAGTTCGACCGTATTGGTTATATGCTGGAAGACATCACTGGCGGTGTTAGAGTTACTACACAGGATGCAGATGCCGCAGCAAAAATCACGGCGCCAACACGTTCAACTGATCGTAAAGCACAATTCCTGCGCTTGCGTGCAGATGTGTTGGATAGATTGATTAACGAGGCCGGTGAGGTTTCCATTATGCGTTCTCGGATGGACCGGGAAATGCAGAACTTCAAACAATCATCTGTCGACTTAACGGACAGTATCAGCCGTATGCGTGCTTACTTGCGTGAGCTTGAAATTGAAGCTGAAACGCAAATGCAATCTCGTATGAGCTTGCTGCAAGAGGCTAATGAAACGTTTGACCCGCTTGAGTTTGACCGATTCACGCGTTTGCAAGAGCTTACCCGTATGATGGCCGAGAGCGTAAACGACGTGGCAACAATTCAGCATGGGCTGTTGCTCAACCTCGATCAAACCGATGCTGCATTACAGCAGCAAAACCGTATGAACCGGGAGTTGCAACAAGGGCTCATGGGCGTTCGTATGTTGCCTTTCTCTACTATTTCAGAGCGTCTGCAACGTATCGTGCGTCAAACCGCTAGGGAACTGAACAAGCGCGTTGAAATGACGATCGAAGGTGAAGGTATTGAGATGGATCGCAGCGTGCTGGATAAGATGGGCGCGCCATTAGAGCACTTGTTACGTAATGCTGTGGCACATGGATTAGAGTCTACGGAAAATCGTAAAAAACTTGGTAAGTCTGAAACAGGGCATATTAAACTTAAAGTCAGCACTGAAAATGATGAGATCACACTTGTCATTACAGATGATGGTTCTGGTATTAATTTAAGTAAAGTTAAACAAAAAGCGATAGATCAAGGCTTGTTTACAGTAGATCAGGAATTAACTGACCAGGCTTTGATGGCAGTCATCTTTGAAGCAGGCTTTTCAACAGCTGATACCGTGTCGCAAATTGCCGGTCGTGGCGTAGGTTTGGATGCTGTACGTAGCGATATTGCTGCCTTAGGCGGCCGTATTGATGTTAGCAATATGGTGGGTATGGGTGCGATGTTCAACATCTATCTGCCAGTGACGCTGTCTGTTGCACAAGTTGTAATGGTGCGGGCAGCGCATAAAATCTTTGCGATTCCTTCTGTCATGGTTGAGCAGGTGCAAAAACTCAAACAGAACGATCTGTTAAGTGCGTATCAGGCGAACAAAGTCGATTGGGCTGGGCGAGAATACCCACTGCACTTCATCTCCAAATTGATTGGTGATATAGACCACGTTGCTCAGCACCACGTGTACACACCAGTGATCTTGTTACGAAGCGGTACTTATCGCACTGCGGTGCACGTGGATGAGATTATCGGTAACCAAGAGGTGGTGATGAAGGCCATAGGTACGCAGCTAACGCACGTCCCAGGCATGATTGGCGCTACCGTGTTGGGTGATGGTGCGATTGTATTGGTCATCAACCCAGTGCAGTTAGCCAACCGCGAAGCACTTTCAATCGGCGCAGTTAAAGTCACTACGTTTGCACCAGTGGTTGAACAAACAAAACGTGTTGCGTTGGTTGTTGATGACTCATTGACGATGCGTAAAGTACTGTCTCGTCTGCTGGAACGTGAAGATTTTGAAGTCGTCACCGCGAATGATGGTATGGATGCGATACAGAAATTGCAAGAATTGACACCAGATATCATTTTGACGGATATTGAGATGCCACGTATGGATGGTTTTGAGTTTTCACGACACGTGCGTGACAACGTCAAGACTTCAGCTATCCCATTGATTGTCATCAGTTCACGTACTGCCGAGAAGCATCGTAACTTTGCTACACAATTAGGTGTGAATGCCTTCTTAGGCAAGCCAGTGCAAGATGACGAGCTTATTGAACAGGTAAACGCATTACTTAAACATTAGCAAAATTGGCAGCTTTATGCTGCCAATTTTGTCTGTGATTAACGCACTTAAATCTCACCAATAAGGTAAAATTTGCCTTATGTCATCTGCTACCCAATCACATCTAGAACCACCCCTAGAACCACACTTGCAATCGCCACAGGAATCGTCAAGGCAATCGCCCAGCTTCGTTCACTTGCGCTGTCATAGTGAATACTCAATCGTGGATGGCATCGTACGTATCGATGACTATGTAAAGCAAGCTGCAGATGACAAAATGCCGGCTTTGGCATTGACTGACCTCAGCAATCTGTTTGGCGCTATCAAGTTCTATAAAGCTGCACGTAGCAAGGGTATTAAACCAGTTTTAGGTTGTGATATCTGGCTGGAAAATACAGCGAATCGTGACCAACCAACCCGTCTTCTTTTGCTATGTCAGTCATACGCAGGCTATCTGTTGTTATGTCAGTTATTAAGTCGCGCGTTTTTAAGTAACCAATATCGTGGCCGTGCCGAATTCAAGCGTGAATGGTTTGTAGAGTGTGGCACTGAGGGCTTATTGCTTATCTCTGGTGGCGTGGCGGGTGATATCGGTCAAGCTTGTGTACAAGATAATCTGAATTTGGCGCAGAAACTTGCTGGTGATTGGCAAAGCTTGTTTCCAGATCGTTTTTACTTGGAAGTGCAACGTATTGCTAATGACACAAATAAAGCAAACGAAGAAGCTTACATTCAGCACGTACGCCATATTGCGAATGCGCTGAGCTTACCGGTTGTTGCAACGCATCCAATTCAATTTACGACGCCTGATGATTTTAGAGCGCACGAAGCACGTACCTGCATTGCCGAAGGCTATGTGCTAGCTGATAGCCGTCGACCAAAGAACTTTACGACAGAGCAGTATTTTAAAACTCAGGCTGAGATGGCTGCATTATTTGCGGACATGCCAGAAGCATTAGCCAACAGCGTAGAGATTGCAAAACGCTGTAATTTGACGCTGACACTTGGTAAAAACTACTTACCTAACTTCCCAACGCCCAATAATGAAAGCCTGAATGACTATCTAATTGCAGCCGCTAGAGCAGGCTTGGTTGAGCGATTGCAAGTATTGTATCCAGGTGAAGCACAGCGCGCTGCTAAACGAGCTGAGTATGACGCGCGTTTGGATTTTGAGACTAACGTCATCAATCAAATGGGTTTCGCTGGCTACTTTTTGATTGTGGCGGACTTCATTAACTGGGCAAAAAATAATGGTGTACCAGTTGGCCCTGGCCGTGGTTCGGGTGCTGGTTCTGTGGTGGCGTATAGCTTAGGCATTACCGATCTGGATCCACTGGAATATAACCTACTGTTTGAGCGTTTTCTGAATCCAGACCGCGTTTCCATGCCCGACTTTGACATCGACTTCTGTCAGGAAGGGCGAGACCGCGTCATTGATTACGTGAAACAGAAATATGGCTTAGAGGCGGTCGCGCAGATCGCCACTTTCGGCACCATGGCGGCTAAGGCGGTGATTCGTGACGTCGGTCGCGTACTGGATTTGCCGTTTAACTTTGTGGATGGTATCGCTAAGCTTATTCCGTTGGAGCTTGGTATTACCTTGTCAGATGCTTTGGTCAAAGAGCCACAAATGGCAGAGCGCCGCGAGAATGAAGAGGAGGTGCGTGAGTTGCTGGAGCTGGCACTCAGGTTGGAAGGCTTGGTACGTAACGTTGGTATGCACGCGGGTGGTGTACTGATTTCACCGGGCAAGATTTCTGATTTCTCACCTATCTACTGTCAGGCCGATGGCGCGAGTTTGGTCAGTCAGTATGATAAAGACGATGTAGAAGCCGTAGGGCTAGTTAAGTTCGACTTCTTGGGTCTACGCACGCTGACCATTTTAGATATGGCGTTGGAGAATACCAACAAGCAACGCGCGGCTAACAACTTGCCAGCGTTGTCGTTCGAGACTTTGCCACTGAATGATAAGCCGACTTTTCAGTTACTAAAAACAGCCAATACTACAGCGGTGTTCCAGCTAGAGTCACGCGGCATGAAGGACATGCTGAAACAGGCGATGCCAGATTGTTTCGAAGACATTATTGCCTTGGTAGCTTTGTATCGACCAGGTCCTATGGACTTGATCCCTGACTTCTGTCGCCGCAAGCATGGGAAACAACGCGTGGAATACCCACACCCGCTGACTGAGCCGATATTGAAAGAAACCTATGGTATTGCGGTGTATCAAGAGCAGGTGATGCAGATTGCACAGGTGGTTGCAGGCTATAGCTTGGGCGGTGCTGATTTGCTCCGCCGTGCTATGGGTAAAAAGAAAAAAGAAGAGATGGATGCCCAGCGTAAGACATTTACCGAGGGCGCCGTTAAAAATAACATGACCGAGAAGCAGGCCAGCGAGTTGTTTGATTTGCTAGAAAAATTTGCGGGTTATGGCTTTAATAAATCACACGCGGCGGCTTATGCATTAGTCGCGTACCAAACTGCTTATTTAAAAGCGCATTATCCAGCGGCATTTTTAGCGGCAACCATGTCGGCCGATATGAACAACACGGACAGTGTGCATATTTTCTATGACGATTGCGCGCCCAATCAAGTCGAGGTATTGCCGCCGGATGTGAATCAAAGCGAGTTCAAATTTACGCCTATCAGCAACAAGCAGGTCTTGTATGGTTTAGGTGCGGTTAAGGGTACCGGCTGGGCGGCAATTGAGGTGATTCTACAGGCACGCCGTCAAGATGGGCCGTTTAAAGATCTGTTCGACTTTTGTAATCGATTGGATTTGCGTAAAGTGAATCGCCGTGTGGTGGAATCTTTAATTCGTGCTGGAGCGTTTGATAAGCTGAGCCCTAGCCGCAGTGCATTGCTGGCTGGTGTAGGTCTAGCCATGAGCGCGGCAGAGCAGAACAGCGCTAATAGTGGTCAGAATAGCTTGTTTGGCGAAGTGTCGGATAGCGCGGCGCATGTGTTGCCTAATGTGCCAGCCTGGACTGAACAGCAGCGTTTGCAGGAAGAAAAAGCGGCTTTAGGTTTTTACTTCAGTGGTCACCCTTATTGGGCGTATCAAAAAGATATAAGTCAGTTTGTTAGCAGTACTTTAGCCAATTTAACGCCTAAAGAGCAGCCGCAACTGCTCGCCGGTATCGTGTCTGGTGTGCGTAACCGCATGACAGCGCGTGGCAAGATGGCGATCGTGGGTCTTGATGATGGCACTACAAGAATTGAAGTGGTGGTTGGTAACGAGCTATTGAATCAATCGCAACAGTTATTGAAAGATGACCAGTTGATTATCGTTGAAGGTCGTGTGAGTCATGATGAGTTTTCTGGGGGTATACGTGTTAATGCCAGAAAGTTACATAATCTATCTAGCTTGAGAAACAGCCGCGCAAGTTTCTTGAAGATTTCATGCAATGGGCAAGCTGATGCGGTGAAATTAAAATCGCTGTTGAAGCCTTATTGCAAAAATTCCTCAGATGAGCAGCGCGGTTGTGCGGTAAAAGTGGAGTACCACAACAAAACCAGCAAAGTAGAATTGATGCTGGGTAATGACTGGCGGGTAGATTTGCACGAAGAATTGATTGCAGGCTTAACTGAATGGTTAAGTCGTGACAACGTAAAAATCCTATATAATTAAGCTTGATTTTAAAGCCGTATTTTTTGAGAATAAATTAACGCATGAAAATAAGTTACTTAGATTTTGAGCAACCGATTGCTGAACTTGAAGCCAAGATTGAAGGCTTGCAATCCGCCCATGACGACCATGATAAATTGGATATCTCTAAAGAGTTATCCGCGCTGGAAAAGAAGAATCAGAAACTTTCAGAAGATATCTATGGCAATCTTACTGCATGGCAGATTTCTCAATTAGCACGTCATCCACAACGCCCTTACACCCTTGATTACATTCAAGGCATGTTCACTGACTTTGAGGAACTGCATGGTGACCGTGCCTATGCAGATGACCCGGCGATTGTCGGTGGCCTAGCCCGATTTGAAGGTCAACCAGTGATGGTCATCGGCCATCAAAAAGGCCGTGATGTGAAAGAGCGTCAGTACCGTAACTTTGGTATGCCGCGTCCTGAAGGCTATCGAAAAGCGCTACGTTTATATCGCTTAGCAGAAAAATTTGGTATTCCTATCATTACTTTGATTGATACTCCGGGCGCTTATCCAGGTATTGGTGCCGAAGAACGTGGCCAATCAGAAGCAATTGCACGTAATTTGTACGTGATGGCTGAGTTACAAACACCTATCATCGGCGTCATTATTGGCGAAGGTGGTTCAGGTGGCGCATTGGCGTTGGGCGTGGTTGATAAGTTATTGATGTTGCAATATGGCACTTATTCAGTGATTTCTCCTGAAGGCTGTGCTTCAATCCTATATAAGAGCCAAGACAAAGCTTCAGTAGCCGCAGAGTCGTTGGCAATTACTGCTGACCGTCTAAAAGTGATGGGTCTGATAGACCGTATCGTATCAGAGCCATTGGGCGGTGCGCATCGTTCACCAGAAGTTGTCATGGCAAGCCTACGTGCTGCATTAAAAGAAGAGCTCGCACGCTTAAAAGCAAAATCCACTAAATCTTTACTGGTTAGCCGTTATGAGCGCTTAATGGGCTATGGCAAATTCAAAGAAGCCACCGGCAAGTAGTACAGTAAGTCATGCTGTGTCAGTGCGTCCCCAGATTGTTCTTCAGCTTCATACTTTCTTAAAGAATCACTTAAAGCCAAAACAGCGTTTGCTGCTGGCTTTGAGTGGTGGTTTAGATTCCACTGTTTTGCTGCATCTGTTAGTTGAGGCAAAACGTACTATTCCGTTCGAGTTACATGCGATGCATGTGCACCATGGCTTGAGTAAAAATGCGAATAGCTGGACTGACTTTTGTGTGCGGCAGTGCCAGCAATTGCAAGTGCCTTTGCAAGTGGTGCATGTGAATGTTCAAAGTGACTCAGGCTTAGGTATTGAAGGCGCAGCGAGGCAGTTACGTTATGAAGCTTTGTTCGGATACAAGTTGAGTGAAACTTCCCCAGATTTTATCGTAACGGCACACCATCAAGACGATCAAGCAGAAACATTGCTACTACAGATGTTCAGAGGCGCTGGTGTCAAAGGCTTGGCGTCTATGGCCGCGGTAGATAAGGCTCGGCGCTTATTGCGTCCTTTGCTGGATGTGTCCCGCAAAGAGCTGGAAAGCTATGCTGCGCAGCATGCCATTGACTGGTGTGAGGATGAAAGTAATGACGATACACATTATGAGCGTAACTTTGTGCGTCATGAGGTCATGCCGATATTGGAGTCACGGTATCCAGCAGTGAAGTCAGTGATTGCCAGAACCGCGTCACATCTATCAGAGGCAAATGAATTACTGGATACTTTGGCTGCGATGGATATTGAACCTCTATTACAAGGTAATAGCCTTTGTTTACAGGGTTTAGCTAAGCTGGATGTGTCACGTGCAAAAAATGGACTGCGTTGGTGGTTCGCTCGCAATCAGCTGGTGATGCCCAATGCAGAGTTACTGAATGAAATGTACTCGCAACTCATGAATGCCAAGCCTGATGCCAATTTGAGTATTCAGGTTCAGTCGAATAATGAAACACAGAACTTAAGCATCAAACGCTATCAGCAGCGTGCTTATTTGTGCCGTAATCAGTCTGTACAAATTTTTGATATGGTGTGGAACGGTGAACCTGAACTAGTATTGCCAAATGGTGGCAAGCTGTTGTTTCGGCAAGTTACGGGCGCTGGCCTAGCAATCAAGCTGGGCATGACTAGGCTACGGATTACCAATCGTGATGGCGGAGAACGTTTTAAACCCAATGCACTGCGACCTACACGCACTTTGAAACATTTGTTGCAAGAGGCAAATATTCCGCCTTGGCAGCGTGAGCAGTTACCTTTAATTTATTGGCAAGACACCTTGGCATGTGTGCCTGGAGTAGGTGTAGCACATGAGTTACAGGCGGCAGTGCATGAATTGGGTATAGAAATTATTTGGCAAGAAGCGTCAATCTAGCTGTTTAGGTACCTTGCTTTTTAAGCAATGATTGTAAATGTGGCCAAATGTTTTCTAGGATAATTGGTTGTCCAAGTGCGTTAGGATGTAAACCATCTTGCTGAATTAAGTGAGGGGTTGCGGCCACATTCTCAAGCATAAAAGGTACCAGCGATATTTTGTGGTATTTACTTAATTGCGCATAACTGAGACTGAATGATTCTGCGTATTTAGGGCCGTAATTAGGTGGCAGCTTCATACCTAGCAACAATACCTTTGCTTTATTTTCTTTGCTTTGTTTAATCATGGCGCTGAGGTTAGAGTTCATTTCACTCAGGGGTAAACCACGTAAGCCATCATTGGCACCAAGTTCTAAAATAATAATGGCAGCTTGTGTTTTAGCAAGAGCAGTATTCAATCTGCTTAAGCCACCACTAGTAGTTTCACCGCTCACACTGGCATTGATAACGTCATATTCGTATTGTTCGCTGTGCAGTTTTTTCTGTAACAATGCAGCCCAGCCTTCTTGCTGTGGTAGGCCATAAGCGGCAGATAAACTATCGCCAAAAATTAATATTTTTGGATTTTCAGCAAATACTTGCGGTGACCATGCAACAAAACTGAAAGCTAGCAGACTAACGAAAAGTTGTTTGAGCAGCCGAGCTCTAAATATTAAAAACCTAAATTTTAAAAATAAGTGGAAAAACATTGATGCAACATCCTCCTATGATTCATGCACAAGACTTGTATTACGAGATTATCAGTCATGATAACCATATTCGTATTTTACAAGGTTTAAATTTAAGTATCGCAGCACGTGAACAAGTC
>DATHXI010000062.1:0-24880 GCA_035459705.1 Methylotenera sp.
AGTACTTAAACCTTAAGTATTCTGTCACCACGACCAATGCCTGATGCACCTGTTCGCACTGTTTCTAAAATTGCTGCTTTGTCTAGGCTTTCGATAAAAGCATCTAGTTTGGTGCCAGAGCCGGTAAGCTCAATGGTAAAACTGCCGTCGGCCACATCGATAATACGGCCGCGGAAAATATCGCACATACGTTTCATTTCTTCACGGAACGCGCCAGTCGCTTTGACTTTGACTAGCATCAATTCACGTTCAATAAATTTACCGTCGTTCAAGTCGAGCACTTTGACCACGTCAATCAGCTTGTTGAGCTGTTTGATGATTTGCTCAATGACTTCATCTGAACCAGAAGTAACGATGGTCATGCGTGATAGGGTTGGATCTTCCGTTGGCGCGACAGTGAGAGACTCAATGTTGTAGCCACGTGCAGAGAATAGGCCAGCCACGCGTGATAGTGCGCCTGATTCATTTTCCATTAATAGTGAAATAATGTGGCGCGCTGAATTAATAGACATTACAGTTCCTCCGCCATAATCATTTCAGACAAGCCCTTGCCATTCGGAATCATCGGGAATACATTCTCAGATTGATCTGTCATGAAGTCCATAAACACTAAACGTTCTTTCAATTTCGGGCTAAATGCTTCTTTTAATGCATCTTCAACATCTGCAGGATTCTCAACACGAATGCCAACGTGGCCGTAAGCTTCAGCCAATTTAACAAAGTCAGGCAAGGCTTCCATATACGATTCTGAGTAACGGTTGCCGTAGAAGAACTCTTGCCACTGACGCACCATACCCATGTAGCGGTTATTCAAAGTAATCACTTTGATTGGCAAATGGAATTGCTTACATGTAGAAAGCTCTTGAATACACATTTGTATCGAGGCTTCACCAGTGATACAAGCCACTTGTGCTTCAGGATGCGCAAGTTGCACGCCCATCGCATACGGCAAGCCAACGCCCATGGTGCCTAAGCCGCCAGAGTTGATCCAACGGCGTGGTTTGTCGAATGGGTAATATTGTGCTGCCCACATTTGATGCTGACCTACGTCAGAAGTGATGTAAGCATCACCGTTAGTTACTTTGTAGAGCTTCTGAATCACATCTTGTGGCTTGATGAGTTCTGTACTGTGCGCAAAGTTTAAACAGTTTTTGCTACGCCACTGTTCGATTTGTTTGAGCCATGCCGCCAAGGCAGCAGTGTCTTGAGCAGGCTTCTCAGCTGCAATCAATTCGTTCATATCTGCTAAAACAGATTTAACGTCACCCACGATAGGTACATCGATTTTTACGCGTTTTGCGATAGACGATGGGTCAATATCAATGTGGATAATGGTACGTGGGCGTGATAAGAAGTGCTCAGTATTACCAATCACCCGGTCATCAAAACGTGCGCCAACGGCCAACAATACATCACATTCCTGCATCGCCATGTTGGCTTCGTAAGTGCCGTGCATACCTAACATGCCCAAGAACTGTTTGTCAGTTGCCGGGTAACCACCTAAGCCCATCAAGGTGCTGGTGTTCGGTAAGCCTAATGATTTAATAAATTTGATTAAATGTTCAGACGCATCACCCAACACAACGCCACCGCCGGTATACACCATCGGGCGTTTAGCTTCGGCCAATAATTTAAGCGCTTTTTTGATTTGACCTAAATGACCTTTAGTCACAGGGTTGTATGAGCGTAGCTGCACCGATTTTGGGTACTCAAAATCACCTAATTGCGCAGTAATATCTTTAGGAATATCGACTAATACTGGGCCTGGACGACCGCTGGCAGCGACGTAGAATGCCTTCTTCATGGTAGAGGCGATATCTTTAATGTCTTTAATTAAAAAGTTATGTTTTACACATGGACGGGTGATACCGACTGTATCGCATTCCTGAAAAGCATCTTGACCAATGGCATAAGTCGGAACTTGTCCACTGATGATGACCATTGGAATTGAATCCATATAAGCCGTAGCAATACCTGTTACAGCATTAGTCGCGCCTGGACCAGAGGTAACAAGAGCCACACCAACCTCACCAGTTGAGCGTGAAAAAGCATCTGCGGCATGGATAGCAGCCTGCTCGTGACGTACTAAGACGTGCTTAAATTTGTTTTGCTGAAAGATAGCGTCGTAAATATTCAGTACTGCGCCACCTGGGTAGCCAAATACAAATTTAACTTTTTCCTCATGCAAGCAACGGATTAAAATTTCCGCGCCCGTGAGCTGTTTCGAACTTTGTTCCATGCTTTTTTCCATGCTTGTTTTTGCTTATGAAAGCCACTGCAAATTCATATTTTTATATGATGCAGTAAACTTTTCCTCAATATCGCTAGTTTTTTGCTTATTATGTGCTGTAACTTAATGTTTTTAAGTGTTTATATAGCAACCCTATACGATAACGGTTTGAGGGTGTTTGGTCAAGGATGAAAGTTTAATGACAAACTTGCATTTGTGATGAATGGTCGCAGAATGATACGAGTGTTAAATCGAAAGAAGCGTTTTTTTAATCAGTTTCAAGTGGTGGTGCAACTTTAAGTAGCTCCTCAATCGTTGTCAGACCGGCAGCTATTTTTTCTGCGCCATTGATGATCAACGGTTGCATGCCTTCTTGTTGTGCCAGCTTGGTAAGTTTTGCGAGATCAGTATCCGGTGTAATTAGTTTTCTTAATGCGGGCGTGATTGTCAGCATCTCGTAGATACCACTGCGGCCTCTGAAGCCAGTGTTGCGGCATTCCAGACAGCCTACAGGTTTATAAATATGTGCAGGTTTTGGTACTTTGAATGTGCCTACTAACGCATTCCATGTGCTTTGCTCAATAGGATCTGGAGTCTTACAGCTCGGACATAGAGTGCGTACTAAACGCTGCGCCATGATGCCTAAAACTGTTGAATGAATCAGATATGACGGTACGCCTAAATCTAACAAGCGCGTAACTGCCGAGGGTGAGTCGTTAGTGTGTAAGGTTGATAAAACCAAATGTCCTGTAAGCGCGGCTTGAATCGCCATGTCGGCTGTTTCCAAGTCACGAATCTCTCCTACCATGATGATGTCGGGGTCTTGGCGCATCAAAGTGCGGATGCCGTCGGCAAAATTAAGCCCGATATTGGTTTGTACCTGCATCTGGTTAAAGAGCGGTTCTACCATCTCTATTGGCTCTTCTACCGTGCAAACGTTGACCTCAGGTGTCGCTAGCAAACGCAGCGTTGCATACAACGTAGTAGTTTTGCCCGAACCGGTAGGGCCAGTGACCAAGATGATGCCGTTAGGCGATTTGGTCCAGTTGTTCCAAGTGTCGGCTTGTTCCTTTGCAAACCCTAATGCCAAGAAATCCTTTGCTGACACATCAGGTGCAAAAATACGCATCACCAATTTTTCACCAAACGCGGTAGGCATCGTAGATAAGCGCAACTCAATCTCGATACCCTCTGCTGTCAATGTTTTAATACGGCCATCCTGTGGGCGGCGTTTTTCTACCATGTCCATACGACCCAGCAACTTGATACGGCTGGTGATGGCGTTCATGATGTTGGGCGGCAGTTGGTAGACTTGATGCAATACGCCATCGATCCTGAAGCGCATCAATCCCATGTTGCGGCGTGGTTCTAGATGAATGTCACTGGCACGTTGTTCAAACGCGTATTTGAATAACCAATCGACGATATTGACTACATGCTGCTCATTAGCGTCTAGGTTTTTGTCTTTGCCTAATTCGACCAATTGCTCAAAGTTCTGTACACCGACAATCTGTCCGGCTTTAGCGGCATTGGCGGCATTCATCGAATTAGCCAGGCTGTATATCTCTGGCAGGTAGCGACTCACTTCCAGCGGATTGGCTACCACTAACTTAATCTTCATCTTGAGCACGCGCTCAAGATCTGGAATCCAGTCGGTGCTATACGGTTCGGTGGTGGCAATTACTGCCTCACCATTTTTTGCTGAAATTGGCATGATTTTCAAGCGCTCTGCATAGCCTTTTGAAACAAGCTGAGCTGCTGCACCGAAATCCAATTTAAGGGGGTCGATATGGTAATAGTCTAGGCCGGCACGCTCGGCTAGCCAGTTGCTTAGCACTTCAATGGTAATCGCTTTGTTTGGTGCTTTGAGGTTTTTCCATTTTTGCTCACCAATCACCACAAGTGGGTGTAAATTTGAGCTATCGAGTTTACGGTCTTTGTATAATTTCTCTGCTTGTATCTTATCTACCACACCGTCGTTCACTAGCATGCGTAGTGCATCGCCCAAGGTAAGGCGACCGTTCGGATTAGATAGCGCAGCAACTTTACTCATGACAGACCTTTATTATTGGTGATGTTGCAAACATCTTTATAACGTAATACGACTTATACCTTAATCCTCATAGACAAATCAATTGCATGCACGTTTTTTGTCAGCGAGCCGATAGATATTCGATCAACACCAGTGAGCGCGATTTCACGCACATTGTCTAAGGTGATGCCGCCAGAGGCTTCTAAAATCGCAGGTTTGTTGTACTGCTGCTGATTAATTTGGACAGCTTCTTTGAGTGTATCGGTACTGAAATTATCTAGCAAAATACTGGTGGCGCCTGCGTTTAGGGCTTCTTCCAACTGTGCTAGATTTTCAACTTCGATCTGTATGCTTTTGCCAGCGTTGAGTGCAAACGCTTGCTGCATCACGGCCGGAATACTGCCTGCGGCGGCAATATGGTTCTCTTTAATCAAGATGCCATCATACAAAGCCAAGCGCTGGTTGTGGCCACCGCCCACCGTAACTGCATATTTTTGCGACAATCTTAGGTTGGGGATGGTTTTTCGTGTATCCAAAATCTGTGCATGCGTGCCAGCAATCGCATCTACATATTTGCGCGTTTCGGTCGCGGTGGCAGAAAGCGTTTGCAGGAAGTTCAGTGCGCAGCGTTCAGCTGTGAGTAGAGAGCGTGCTAGGCCTTTAATTTCACATAGCAATTGGTTGGCATGTACACGCTCGCCCTCAGCGATAAACCAAGTAATGCAGGTCGTAGCATCTATCTGTTTAAAGCAGGCATTCACCCAGTCTAAGCCACAGATAATGGCAGCTTCACGTACGATAATGGAGGCAGTGGCTAACTGTGTGGCAGGGACTAATTGTGCAGTCAGGTCGCCGCTACCAACATCTTCATCAAGTGCAGCTGCTACTTGTTGAGTGACTAATTGATGAAAGGCCGTTGATTCAACAGGATAGGATTGATTAAATAGCGTCATTGCTGTCATAGTATCGATAATGTTCGAATTATAATGCTATCAAACCATAAGAATCAGCAAATATTATGAAACTTCTATATACGACCAATAGCCCTTATGCACGCAAAGTACGTATCGTGGCGACTGAAAAACATATTGAGATGGTGCTTGAGGAGGTCGTACTGGCTTCTCCTGATTGCCCGGTGAAGCAATACAATCCACTGGGTAAGGTGCCTGTATTAATTTTGGATGACGGGGATAGTTTGTATGATTCGCGGGTGATTGTAGAGTATTTGGACAATCGCACGCCTTTGGCGCATTTACTGCCTCATGACCACAATGCAAGGGTCTGGGTACGTCGTTGGGAAGCGCTGGCCGATGGCGCATGTGATGCGGCGGTTGCAGTCATCATGGAACAACGCAAGGACGTGCAAGATGCGGCGCTAATTACAAAACAGATGGATAAAGTTACACGTGGCTTGCAAGTGCTTGATAAAGATTTGGGCAAACAAAAGTGGTGCGTGGACGATACCTTTAGCTTGGCCGATATTGCTGTGGGTTGTCTGCTGGGTTATCTCAATTTACGTTTCAGCACAGTGATCAAGTTGGCTAAAGATTATCCGAATCTAGAGCGCCTCAACACCGCTTTACTTAAGCGCCAGTCATTCAAAGATAGCCTGCCTGCCGCTTAATTGGGTCAGCTAAATGGCGGCTGTGATAATGCCGCCAAGCTTTTTAATTAGATTGCGGTGGTAATAATCCCACCACCTAGGCAAACGTTGCTTTCATAAACAACAGCAGATTGACCTGGTGTAATTGCCCATTGTTTTTGCCCAAACTTGATTTCAACTTCATCGCTGGTTAAGCGATCAATCTCACAAGGTGCATCAGGCTGGCGGTAACGCGTTTTAGCTGCGTACACCCAGTTGGTGATTGGTTGCGTTTCTGTTTCATTGCCAGCAATCCAATGCAATTGCCCAGCCAATAAGCCATCATTCAGTAATAGCGGGTGTTCATGGCCTTGTACTACGATCAACTCGTTCTTTTCCATATCTTTAGCAGCAACAAACCACGGTTCACCATTGCTCTCGCGACTACCGCCGATTTTCAAGCCTTGACGTTGTCCTAACGTGTAGTACATCAAGCCTTCGTGGCGACCGACTAGCTTGCCTTCCGGCGTTTTCATATCACCCGGTTCACGTGGCAGATACTTACTCAAGAACTCCTGAAAAGGACGTTCGCCAATGAAGCAAATGCCGGTTGAGTCTTTTTTCTCTGCATTGATTAATCCGGCTTGGCGTGCAATCTCACGTACTTCGCGTTTCAAGTAGGTACCAAGCGGGAATAAGGTTTTAGAAAGTTGAGCTTGGTTCAGGCGATATAAAAAGTAACTTTGATCTTTGCTGCCATCATCCGCTTTTAATAATTGATAGCTATCGGGTTTGAGCGGATTTTCACGTACTTGCGCATAATGACCGGTAGCTATCAAATCGGCACCCATGTCCATGGCGTGATCCAAGAACGCTTTGAATTTAATCTCGGCATTGCACAAAATATCCGGATTAGGAGTGCGGCCAGCTTTGTATTCACTTAAAAAGTTCGCAAACACACGGTCTTTGTATTCTGCACTGAAGTTTACCGCTTCAATGTCTATGCCTATCTTATCTGCAATTGAAACGGCATCGATCAGGTCTTGCTTGCTGGAGCAGTATTCGTCGGTGTCGTCATCTTCCCAGTTTTTCATAAAAAGACCTGTCACCTCATAGCCTTGTTGCTTGAGTAACAAGGCAGTTACAGACGAGTCAACGCCGCCGGAAAGACCAACGACAACACGTTTTTTTTGAGCTTTATTCAGGTTCATGATGTTAATACTATAAGTGAGTTACGACGGATAGCGGAAACTGTTGTCCGCTTAAATAATCTTCAATGCAGGTGAGTACTTGTGGGCTGCGCATCAGCATGGCTTTGCTGCGAATTTCATCTGCGGTCATCCATACTGCACGAATGATGCCTTCGTCTAATGCAAGTTCTGGCTGGTAATGACTTACATTGCCGATAAAGGCAAAACGTAAATAAGTGGTGTCGTTATGTTCGTGTTTCCAGTGATAGACACCCAGAAAAGACGTTGGCTCAAAAGTATAAGCAGTTTCTTCCAGCGTTTCACGTACCACAGCTTGCAGCAGAGTTTCGTTGTCTTCCAGATGGCCAGCTGGTTGGTTAAAGCGGTTGCCGCGATCGGTTGTTTCTTCTACCAGTAAGAACTTGCCGTTATCTTCTACGATTGCCGCGACAGTGGCATGAGGCATCCATTGCATTGTGTGAGTCTTTAGTTTGATTTCTGCTATTTTAACCCGAATGGCCTGTTTAGCGAAGGTTAGTAATTTGTATTGGTAGTAAGTGCATGCTTTATATCGCTAATTTTGGAAACAAACCAATCAGGCCATGTGCAATAAATTCAACTGCCATGGCCGCCAGTATCAAGCCCATCAGGCGTGTCACGATATTAATACCGATAGTGCCGAGTTGATTAGAGATGCGCACCGATAAGCCGAGTACTAGCCAAATTATGATGCAGATAATTAAAACTGGGATGATTAAGGCAAGGTGACCAATAAAGCCAGGGTTTTGCTGTGCAGTAATAATCATACTACTAATCGCGCCTGGACCGGCTAGTAAGGGAATGCTCAGCGGTACTATTGCAATGACTTCGCGTTCAGTCAATGTTTGCGCTTCTTCAGGTGTTTGTCGCGTACCACTTTGTTTGCCATGCATCATGGAGATGGCAATTAACATAAGTAAGATACCGCCGCCTACCTGGAAAGAAGGAATGCTGATACCAAAGAAATTGAGAATTTTGTCGCCTAGAAACGCTGAAACGGCAAGTACAATAAATACGGTAATTGCAACAGTTCTGGCGGTTTTTTGTCTATCTTGTTTGCTCCAGCCATCGGTCGCACTTATGAATATTGGCACGCTGCCGATTGGGTTCACAATGGCAAATAAAGCGATGGTCACTTTGAAAAGAACAGCCCATTCTGTCATGCTAAATTCTCAAACATACTAAAAGTCCTTAAATGAGACGCTAGATTGAATTTAAGTGGTAACCTAATTAATTAAAGCTTCGGCAATTAACACTTTGTCAATTACAGCATAGTAAATTAAAGTGCTGCTGTCGCGCGAATAATAAATGAAGAGTAAACAGTTGAATAAGCATACACATTTACAGTCCCCAATTTACCTTGCATCACGTAGTCCACGACGGGTAGAACTATTAAAACAAATCGGCCTCATGTGTGAGATATTGCCGGCCGATATTGATGAGGCACAACACCTCAATGAATTGCCGGAGGATTACGTGGTCAGACTGGCGCAACAAAAGGCCGAGGCGTGTTTGCACGGTTTAAGCGCTATACAACGTACATACCCAGTATTGGCGGCTGATACGACTGTCGTATTGGCTGGGGCGGTGCTAGGCCAGCCTATGGATGATGCCGACGCCCGCAATATGCTGCGTGCCTTGTCTGGTAGTGTGCATGAGGTACATACTGCGGTAGCGCTGGCATTTGCAGGTACGATAGAGGTCGTGTTGTCCACGACTAGTGTGGAGATGATGACGTTGAGCGATGTGCAAATCGATGCTTACATTGCGACTGGCGAACATCTGGATAAGGCTGGTAGCTATGGTATACAAGGGCTTGCCGGTGCCTGGATCAAGCATATAGAAGGTAGTTATACCGGGGTGATGGGGTTGCCAGTATATGAAACCGCAGCTTTGCTCAGAAAACACGGTATCGGCGTATTTTAAATTAATCCCGCCGTAACTATTTAAAAACAACATTGTTCAAAAACAGCACTATTTAAAATACTGCACTATTTAAATACTGCAGGTAAAAATCTAAGAAAAGACAAAAAATTGAGTGAAGAGATACTGATTAACGTAACGCCCCAAGAAACGCGCATCGCCATGATGGAAAACGGCGTGGTGCAAGAGCTACAGATTGAGCGCAGTTCATCGTTAGGTTTGGTAGGTAATATCTATCGTGGTGTAGTGTGTCGGGTGCTACCTGGTATGCAATCTGCCTTTGTGGAAATTGGCTTGCAGCGCGCGGCTTTCTTGCATGCGGGCGACATTCTTGAATGTGGCGATGCGGATGCGCAAAGGCCGATTCAAGAGGTCTTGCGTGAAGGTCAGTCCTTGATGGTGCAGGTGATTAAAGAGCCGATTGGCACAAAAGGCGCACGCCTTACCACGCAGATCAGTATTGCCGGGCGTTTTTTAGTCTACCTACCGCAACAAGATCATATTGGTGTGTCGCAGCGTATCGAGCTAGAAGCAGAACGTGAACTACTCAAAACGCGCTTGATTGACTTGCTACCCAAAGATCGCGTCGGCGGATATATCATCAGAACGATGTCTGAAAGTGCTTCGGATGAAGAGTTGTTGGCCGATGTCGATTACCTGACCAAAACCTGGGCGCATATCCGTGCAAGAAGTACGACTGTGCCAGAGCGCTCGTTGATATTCCAAGACCTGAATCTATCCATGCGTGTGTTGCGCGACGTACTTTGTGTCGAGACTGAAATGGTACGCGTAGACTCCAGTGAAACCTATCAAAAGCTGGTGGATTTTGCCAATCTTTATGCAATTGCTGCGCTAGATAAACTGGTGCATTATCAAGGCGAGCGGCCACTGTTTGATCTTTACAGCATTGAGCAAGAGATTGAAAAAGCTATGTCACGCAAGGTGGAGCTCAAGTCTGGCGGCTATTTGATTTTTGACCAAACCGAAGCGTTGACCACTGTGGATGTGAACACAGGCAGTTTTGTCAGCGGCAAGAATCTATCGGACACCATCTTTAAAACCAATCTGGAAGCTGCACAGTGCATAGCGCGCCAGTTACGTTTGAGAAACTTGGGTGGCATTATCATTATTGACTTCATTGATATGGATGAAGATACGCAGCGTGAAGCGGTGCTGGAAGAGTTGCAAAAAGCGGTGGCACGTGACCGTGCGCGTACTGGTGTGAATGGGTTCACGCCGCTAGGTTTGGTAGAGATGACGCGTAAACGTACACGTGAAAGTCTGGCGCACATCTTATGTGAGCCTTGTGCGGCTTGCCAGGGTCGTGGTGAGCAGAAAACAGCACAAACCGTATGTTATGAGATTTTACGTGAATTATTACGAGAGGCACGCCAGTTTAACGCAAGAGAGCTGCGTGTATTGGCGGCGCCAAAAGTGATTGATATGTTATTGGATGAAGAATCACAGAGCTTGGCAAACCTATCCGACTTTATCGGTAAGCCAATTTCTCTGCAGGTTGAATCTAGTTACAGTCAGGAGTCATTCGATATTATTTTGATGTAGTTGGGCTGATATAGATTGGGCTTGTTATATTACAAGTTGACTGGTTGAGGATTGCCGCCAATAAAAGGGGTATTGGGCAACATCACTGTTTTGCTAACGAAGTCACTCTCAAATTTTCTTGTATTGGGTATTTCACCTGCTTCAGATTTTACCGTTTCAGATGCTACTGGTTTATCCACACTAAATTTTGCACTACGCATGAGTTTTAGTAGCGTTGCGTCGAGCTGATTCGACTGTAGTTGCAATCTAGCGAACTCTTTTTCAGACAGATCAAGATTTTTGATCAGTTTGTCAGCGCTGCTGTGAGATTCCATTAAGGACTCAGCGCGTTTATCTAGTGAGTTTTTGTGGATATTGATTTGTGCTCTTAACTCCCCAATCACGTCATTGAGCCAACGATTGCAATCGGTATGCGCTTGTTCAAATATGGCTTGAATCTGTGCGCCTAGCCCTAAAAAGAACTTGCGAATAAGAAAGCGTTTCTCTATGAGTACATTGACAGGATTGCTACAGAAATCATCGGTGATTTTTTCCAGTGCCTGCATGTTATGAATAAACGTTTGCATATTCAGTGCTATGGCTTCCGTTTTTTCAAAACCATGCTTACTCCAGAATAATTGATACAACTCATTAGCCTGTTTTTTGATGACTTGGCCTTCAGTTGTAATGTCTTCAGCTAGGTTGGTGGCAAGCCGAGTAAGCTCACGTATGCTTTTATTTAAGCCAATTGTTGTCCAGCTATCGCCCATATCTTCTTTGGTCTGCGCTAAAGTGGTATTCAGATAGCCTAAACTTAATTGGCGTAGCAGCTTATCGCCCAAATGTTTTATTTTGGCGCTGCCTTGATTAAATGTGAGTACTGAGGCTTCGTAGCGTTTGCGCTCAGCAATCACTGTAGCCAGAATGTCTTTAGAAGTATCACGATTTTTATTTTGTAGTTCACGCAGCTCAGCGAACTGGCTTTTAGTCTCGTTGATACGCATTTGCGCAAGTTTGCGCGATGATTTAATCATGGTTGCACATTCAGTCACCACGGCACGGCCGAGAATCTCATGTTTTGTTGCAACCATCTGATTCGCTAAGGCGGTCTCTAACAAACCAATCCCGCTGCGCTTGAGCAATACGGGGTCTTTCCGAATTTTAGCAACTAGGGCTTTTTGTGCAGACATGGCAAAAATGTTGGATGCGTCGAGACTTAACTCACGCGCGGTATTTTTTATTTGTTTTTGTATCAGTGTGTCTACTTCTGCATCAGATTCAAGACCATCCCACAAGATATCAATCTTATTGAGCACTACTAGTTTATGCGCTGAACGCTTTTGTACGTATTCAGCCCAAATCTGCATGTCAGATTTGGTAATACCGGTATCAGTTGCGGTTAAAAATAGCACAGCTTGTGCATTGGGGATGATGCTGAGTGTCAGCTCAGGTTCTGCACCCATGGTGTTAAGTCCAGGCGTATCTATGACTACCAGCCCATTTTTCAGCAGTGGGTGTGGGTAATTAATCAGTGCGTGTCGCCAGACTGGAATTTCAACTACGCCTTTTTCGGTAAGTAAGCGACGCATACTAGGGTCATCTTCGTTCCAAAAACCTAGTTTTTTGGCGGTTTCTATATCAACTTCTCTTTTCTGCACCAACGCTCTTAGTGTCTCTTTCATCGCTGCAGGTGAAGTGGTGTCTAAACGAATCTTATGCCAGATACCAGGTGCGGTTTTCAGATAAGTCAGCGTGTCATCAGTTTTTCTAGTCTCAATCGGCAATAGCTTGATACATGGTTCTTCACGCGCGTCCCAGAAAATTTCAGTCGGACACATGGTGGTACGGCAAGGCTCGCTGGGTAGCAGGCGTTGATTGAAGTCTGAAAAGAACAGCGCGTTGATGGTTTCAGTTTTTCCGCGTGAAAACTCTGCCAGAAATGCTAATACCAGATGGTCTTTTTTTAGAGTTTCCTTGATATCGTAAAGTCGCAGCTCTTGCATCGCGTCGAGTGACTCTGCTTGAGCAAGCCAATCAACATATTCATCTATCGTTGCAATCAGGTCTTCACGCCATTGACTGTACTCGTGAATTTTTGTGCTCAAGCTTGATGTGACAACATCTTGTTGGCCAGGTGTGCTAGAGCCTGATGTGCTAAAGCTAGGTGTGCTGGACGTAGTGTGTGCACTCATCATATCAATGTGACATTGCTTAGTTGTATGCTCAATTTGGACTCGGTTGTCTTCATAAGAAATGCAGACTTCTTGCAAAAAATCATTTACATTTCAAATGATTTTTATCTACTCAGACTTAACTGCTAAAGAGTAGATAAGAAGTTGTTTTCCAAGGGTAATAGTACAGTTGTGAGCAATAACTGTGCCGCGATGATAAAAATGAGCGGACTTAAGTCTATGCCGCCTGCAGAAGGGATGAATCTTCTCAGCACACGCAAGATAGGGGAGGTCAGGTTATCCAAGATAGGTGCAATCGGCGTGTAAGGGTTAATCCAGCTTAATACGGCTTGTATCAACACAGCATACATAAAAATACTGATGCTGAAACTGATGATGCCGATAAGTGCAACCAGCAAGATTGTTAGCCAAATACCATTGCCCGCAATGAGTAATGGAAAGCCTTTTAGCCACAAGGTGCATAGCGTGAGTATTACCTGAGTCAGGTAGGCAAGTAATAATGTAGAAAGGTCTATTTTTTTGAAGCTAGGAATAATGCGCCGCGCTGGTTTTACTGCGAAGTTGGTAAGCGTGACAATCACTTGCGCTGCCTGATGCTGGAACGAGACTTTCGTTAGTTGGAAATAAAATCGTAGCAGGAATGCGAGGGTGAGTAGGCCTAGAAAGGCTTGTAACAGAAATATAATGGCGTTATTTAACATTAGTTTTGGTTACCAAAGTTTTTTTATCAAAGTTTTGTTTTTAAGTCTATTGACCAAGCTCATCACCAAGTGACAGCGATTTGTTTGCGGCGGCTTTAGCTGCTTTCATGATGATACCTTTGAGGTTAGCATTCTCTAAAGCCAGTATGCCTTGCTCAGTTGTACCACCTTTTGAGGTGACTTGCGCACGCAAAGTTTTGACGTCTTCTGCACTTTGTGTCGCCAGCAAACTAGCCCCTGCGAATGTCTGCAGCGCAAGCATATTTGCGGCTTCTGGCGCCAAGCCCAAGGCAACGCCTGCTTCTTGTAAAGCCTCAATTAAATAGAACACATACGCGGGTCCACTACCGGAAATTGCAGTCACGGCATCCATGTGATGCTCATCATTCAGCCATAATGTTTTGCCTACGGCAGCTAAGATGGTAGTGGCTTGGTCACGTTGTGCGACACTTACGTTTTTCGTCGCGAATAACGCTGAAACGCCGGCTTGAATCTGTGCTGGGGTATTAGGCATGACGCGAACGATAGATTGATAATCGTTGAGCCAGCGAGAGATGTCTGTGCTTCTCACCCCCGCTGCAATTGAGATGATTAATTGGGTGCTGATTAACTGACTTAATTGATGACATACTTCACGCAGTTGTTGCGGTTTAACTGCTAAAACAACCACGTCAGTGTCGCGAATTTCGACAGAACTGTCGCTGATCTGAACATTAAATTCATTGGCTAATTGCGTACGTTTTTCTGCATCAGGGTCTATCACCATGATTGCTTGCGTATCAAAACCATTGTTTTTTAAGCCGCCAATAATGGCGCGTGCCATATTGCCGCCGCCGATAAAACTAATCTTCATTTATTCAATTATCCAATCTCAATGTATTTAACTTTAAGAGGTTTTATTTTCTAATATTGGCTTTCTACTGCCAAATAATGCTGAGCCAATGCGCACGATAGTCGCGCCTTGTTCAATGGCGGTTGGGTAGTCGTCAGACATGCCCATGGAAAGCGTATCTAATGCAAAGCCTTTTGCTAACAACGCATCATAGCATTCTCGCACTTGTTTGAATTGTGCGCGTTGTTGATTCTTGTCATTGGTAGGTGCGGGTATTGCCATCAATCCACGTAGCTTTAATTGCGACATTGCGGTAATCGCCACTGCCAATTGTTCAACTTCATGCGGCGTAACGCCACCTTTAGTCGCTTCGTTACTGATGTTGAGTTGAATGCACACTTGTAGGGGAGGTAAGTCAGCAGGTCTTGCATCGTTCAAGCGTTGTGCAATCTTGAGCCTATCTACGCTGTGTACCCAGTCGAAATGCTGTGCTATCGGTTGTGTTTTGTTGCTTTGTATCGGGCCAATGAAGTGCCATTCAATCGCTAAACCCGCGAGCTCTACTTGTTTATCCAGCGCTTCTTGCAAATAGTTCTCGCCGAATATGGTTTGGCCAGCACTATAAGCTTCACGTATCGCAGAAGCCGGATGCGCTTTGCTCACCGCCAGCAGGCTTACTTTTTGTTGGCTGTTGCCAGTCACTTTTGCTAAATGAATACTTGTTAGAATATCTTGCAAGCGATTGCTAATTGTGGTCATAATTCACCAAGCCCAAAAGAACGTACAGTTGAACATATCAGCGAATGCTAACAACAACTGTCACAATTGAAAATTATAACAGGAGCAGGTTGTGGACATTTCAGATTTACTCGCGTTTTCAGTCAAGAATAAAGCCTCGGACTTGCATCTTTCAGCTGGGTTGCCACCGATGATTCGTGTGCATGGTGATGTGCGAAAAATCAACGTGCCTGCCATGGATCACAGCCAAGTGCACGACATGGTGTATGACATCATGAACGATGGCCAGCGTAAGGTGTATGAAGAGACGCTGGAGTGCGACTTTTCATTTGAAATTCCAAACCTAGCACGCTTCCGCGTCAATGCGTTCAACCACAATCGCGGCTCTGGTGCGGTATTTCGTACCATTCCTTCTAAAATCTTGTCATTAGAACAATTAAACTGTCCGCCAATTTTCAAAGACATTGCCAATACACCACGCGGTATCTGTCTGGTGACTGGGCCGACGGGTTCAGGTAAATCAACAACACTGGCGGCGATTATCGACTATATCAACGACAATGAGTTTGGTCATATCCTGACTGTTGAAGACCCGATTGAATTTGTACACCAGTCAAAGAAGTGTTTGATTAACCAGCGTGAAGTAGGTCCGCATACACTGTCATTTAATAACGCCTTGCGCTCAGCATTGCGTGAAGACCCGGATGTGATTCTGGTGGGTGAGATGCGTGACCTGGAGACGATACGTTTGGCACTAAGCGCTGCTGAAACCGGTCACTTGGTATTTGGTACGTTACATACCAGTTCTGCGGCGAAAACAGTCGACCGTATTATTGATGTGTTCCCAGCGGCCGAAAAGGAAATGGTACGTTCCATGTTGTCTGAATCTTTACGTGCGGTTATTTCACAGACGCTATGTAAAACCAAAGACGAGCAAGGCCGTGTGGCAGCTCATGAAATCATGATTGGTACACCAGCGATTCGTAACTTGATCCGTGAAAATAAAGTGGCGCAAATGTACTCTGCAATTCAAACAGGTCAGAACATTGGTATGCAGACACTGGACCAGAACCTACAGGATTTGGTGAAACGTAATATCATCTCAGCCGCCGAAGCACGCGGCAAAGCGGCGAATAAAGACTCTATTATGGGCTAGTGTCGTATCCAAATAAGCTCAGAATTAAGTAAAGATTAAAGAAGAAATGTAAGGGTAAACCATGGAACAAGGTCAGGCAGAAAAGTTTGTATTTGATTTATTGCGTTTGATGCTGGCAAAAAAAGCATCAGATCTGTTCATCACGGTTGGATTTCCGCCAGCCATGAAGATCGATGGCAAGATGACACCAGTCAGCAGTCAAGTACTATCAGCGCAGCAGTGTCGTGAAATCTCACGTGCCATCATGAATGACAAACAGACCTCTGAGTTTGATGCGACCAATGAATGTAACTTTGCGATTGGTATCCCGAGTGTGGCGCGTTTCCGCGTCAATGCTTTTGTGCAGCGCGGTTCAGTTGGTCTGGTGTTCAGGACAATTACCACCAAGATTCCAGAGTTCGAAGAGCTAGGTGTCCCTGATATTCTGAAAGATATTGCCATGACCAAGCGCGGTCTGGTGATTTTCGTTGGCGGTACGGGATCTGGTAAATCGACTTCTTTGGCGGCGATGGTGGGTTATCGTAATCAAAATAGCTATGGTCACATTATTACGATTGAAGATCCGGTTGAATTTGTGCATGAGCATAAAAACTGTATCGTTACCCAGCGTGAAGTCGGGGTAGATACGGACAGCTGGCATATCGCCCTTAAAAATACGCTACGCCAAGCACCGGATGTGATTCTGATTGGTGAGATTCGTGATCGCGAGACGATGGATTATGCAATTGCCTTTGCGGAAACTGGTCACTTATGTATGGCAACCTTGCACGCTAATAGCACCAACCAAGCCTTGGACCGTATCATTAACTTCTTCCCTGAAGAACGCCGTCACCAGCTGTTGATGGATCTGTCTTTGAATACACGTGCGTTCATCTCACAACGTCTCATCCCTAAAAAAGAGGGTAAAGGGCGTGCTGCTGCAATGGAAATTATGATCAACTCACCGTTGATTTCAGATTTGATCTTCAAAGGTGACGTGCATGAGATTAAAGAGATTATTGCGAAATCTCGTGAGCTGGGTATGCAGACTTTTGACCAGGCTTTATTCGACTTGCATGAAGCTGACGTCATTACCTATGAAGATGCGCTACGCAACGCCGACTCAGTCAATGATATCCGACTCAAAATCAAGCTGGAAGGTAAAGGCGCACATGGCAAAGACTTATCTGCAGGCCTAGATAGCTTGGGAATTGTATAGCTGTGTCTTAATGTCTAGTTGGGGTCACAAGGCAAACAATGGCTTGCGGCCCGCGTAGCACTCTAGCAGCCTCAGTTCGTCATCCGTATGTCCAATCACTTCTGTCGCAATCATCTTCATGCTTTTGGCTGTGTTGCCTGTCACATCAAATGCGGTGTGATGGGTGGAGGCAGATACCTTATACACCGCCAGTCAAGGAGTCTTGCAAGGCTTTAAGCTCGGCCCATTTATTCTCGTTAGCTAGCACGGCTTGCTGAGCCCATGTGCTTGGGTTGGCCAAGCGGTAATCGTCGCCACCATCGTCTAATATTTTTTGCATTTGTGGCACAGTTTGTTTTGAAAGTTGTGCAAATGATGCAACGCCAGCTTTATTAAAAAGCTCATTAATCTTTGGGCCTATGCCTTCAATCACGGTCAGGTCGTTCGGTCCTTTAAGTTGGAATCCAGCTGCCTTTGCTGCAACTGAGTCTAACAAGTAGGTTTTAGGACTGTTGGGATTAACTTTTTTGGGTTTAGCGGCAGTTTTTCTGACTCTTGTTTTTTTGACTTTGAAAGCAGAGGTAGAGGTGTCGGGTGGAGCTGAAGAAAGTAATGCGCTAGTTTGCGTACCTTTGACGTTACCATTAGATTTCATGCGCTTACAGCAGTAGTGACATGCGAACCAGGAAAGTAAGCCACCGATGACTAGACCCAATAAGAACCACCAAACGCAGCTTGAAAACATGATCGACCCCATAAATTGTAGTAGATAGCGTTACTATTGAACGCCTGTTGCTACATTACGTCAAGAGTGCCGATCGGCTTACAGTGTCGGGTTGACAAGCCACACTGATTAGTTTTGGTAGACTATTTGGCCATGCACTAAAGTGGTTTTTACTTTCCCTGCCATTTCCAGGCCATTGAAAGGGCTGTTCTTCCCTTGGCTTTTGAGTGCGGCTGGGCAAATTTTCCAGTATTCATTCGCATCAAAAATGCAGATGTCCGCATCGCTATCAACGCTTAGGTCTCCTGCCTGTATGCCTAGTATCTGTGCCGACGCTTGAGTGATATTGCCGATTGCATGCAGTAACGTTACTTTTTCTTGCTGCGCCCATTTTAAGGTAAGAGTCAGCAACAACTCCAAACCAGTAGCGCCAATTTCGGCTTCGGCAAACGGTGCTAACTTTGCATCGTCATCAACTGGGGTATGGTCAGAACAAATCGCATCGATGGTGCCATCTTTTAACCCAGCGCTTAGTGCATCTTTGTCACGCTGTGCTCGTAGAGGTGGTTTTAGATGGCAGTTGGCATCAAAGTAAGCAATATCATGCTCGGTCAAATGTAGATGGTTAGCGCTTACATCGCATGTGATTTTTAAACCTTGTTTTTTGGCATCGCGTACCATCGCAACACCTTCAGCTGTTGATAAGCGACTGATATGAACCTTAGCGCCAGTTTCTTTGGCAATACGTAAAATGCTGGCGAGCGCAAGCGACTCCGCTGCACTCGGGATGCCTTTCAGTCCTAATCTGCTCGCTACTTCACCATCGTGCGCAACACCGTCTTTTGCTAAGAATGGTTCTTCCGCATGTAGAAACAAGGTATAGCCAAAGGTGGCGGCATACTCCATGGCACGCCACAATACTTGCGTATCCACGATGGCAATATTCGCCTGAGAAAAGCCTACGCAGCCTGCCTCACGCAGCTCCCCCATCTCAGAGAGCACTTTGCCTTGTAACTGACGCGTGAGAGCGCCTAATGGGTACACATGTGCCAAGTTCAGTTGTTTGGCGCGATGTTTTAACATCTCTACCAAGCCGGGTTCGTCTAAGACCGGGTCGGTATCAGGCGGGCAGGCAAGGCTAGTGACCCCGCCAGCTACTGCAGCCTGTAACTCACTGATCAGGGTTGCTTTGTATTCATCACCCGGTTCACGTAACCTTACGGATAAATCTACCAGTCCTGGGCAGACGATTTGATTGCTGGCGTCGATGATTTGATTAGCAACAAACCCCTCAGGGCGATCGCCTAACGCGAGAATTTTGCCGGCAGCGATATAAACATCAAGTTTGCTGTCGATATTGTTTTTAGGGTCAATCACGCGACCATTTTTGATATGTATTTTCATGCTTGACCTCCATGGCTGCTATTGCCTTGGCCGCCTGCCAGTATAGCCATCACTGCCATGCGGATAGCGATGCCGTACGTCACTTGCGGCAAAATCACAGATTGCGCACCGTCAGCGACACTGGAGTCGATCTCTACACCACGGTTCATTGGGCCGGGGTGCAGTACTATGGCATCTGGTTTGGCGAGGCTCAGTTTTTCTTGAGTGAGCCCGTAAGTCTTAAAGTACTCTTGTGCACTTGGCAGCATTGCGCCGTTCATGCGCTCGTTTTGCAGTCGTAGCATCATCACTACATCCACATCTTTCAAGCCTTCTTTCATGTCATGAAACACCTGCACGCCTAACTTTTCTACATGGGCTGGCAGCAGGGTCTTAGGTGCAATCACTCGTACTTCGGGTACGCCCAGCGTGGTGAGTGCATGTATTTCGCTACGGGCAACGCGAGAATGCAGTACGTCGCCGACAATCGCCACTCGAAGATTATGCAGGTCTGGCTTATATTTGCGGATGGTAAATACATCCAGCAAGCCTTGCGTAGGGTGTGAGTGACGACCATCTCCCGCATTAATCACATGGATATGGTCTGGTACGTGTTTGGCGATAAAGTGTGCCGCGCCTGACTGTGAGTGACGCACGACGAACATGTCCGCGTGCATGGCAATCAGGTTATCTACCGTGTCTAAAATGGTCTCACCCTTAGATTGCGACGAGGTGCTGACATTTAAACTAATGACGTCTGCGGAAAGCCGTTTAGCAGCGATTTCAAAGGTGGTGCGGGTACGGGTGCTATTTTCAAAGAACAGGTTGCATACGGTCTTACCACGTAGCAGTGGTACTTTTTTAACTTCGCGTTCCGCCACGCCGACAAAGGATTCAGCGGTGTCTAGAATTTGATTTAGTATATTTTTAGGTAATCCCTCAATCGAGAGCAGGTGTCGTAGGCGACCATCTTTGTCTAGTTGAGGATTATTCATATTTTCAGGATTATCAATTTTTCTTAAAAGGGCTTATTAATAAGTTCAAGGCCTAGTGAGCCGTTTGCATGTTGTATCAATTGCAGGTTCTGTTCAGCATCGAGCGGAATCTCAGCCGCCACAATTTGCGGTGCAATAGGTAGTTCACGTCCGCCGCGATTCACCAATGCGACTAAGGTAATGCTGGCTGGGCGACCATAATCAAACAGTTCGTTCATGGCGGCGCGTGTAGTGCGGCCTGTGTAAAACACATCGTCAACCAGAATGATATGTTTATTGTCGACGTCAAATGGAATCTGACTAGGGCGGTTCTCGGCTTTTAAACCGCGCTGTGCATAGTCGTCACGGTAGAATGAAACATCAAGTGTGCCATGTTCAATGGCGTTAGCGGTGATACTGTCCTCTAACAAAACCAGCAGTCTTTGCATCAACCAGACACCACCGCTATGAATGCCTACTAAAGCCGTATTGGCTTGCAACAAAGGCTTGAGTTTTTGCGCAAGTGTCTTGAGCAGGTCTTCGGCGTCAGGCAGTGGGGTGTTGAATTTATTCATATTATTATTTTACTGAATATTCTTTTCACTCGTAGTTTTATCGTCACTGGTAATTTTATCGTGAACTGTACTCTTGAGGCCATCAAAATAGCTTTGCAAGATAGTCTGCGCGGCTACTTGGTCTAGCATGGTTTTTTGCGCTCTGCCTTTAACGCCACTTTCGTTCAGCAGATTGCTCGCCTCGGCAGAACTATAGCGTTCATCAATCAGCATTACAGGTAAATTAAAGCGGCCGTTCAGCCGCCTTGCAAACTTCTTACATAGCTGTGTTACCTGGTTCTCGCTGCCATCTAAACTTAGCGGCAGGCCTACTACCAGTAACTTGGGCTGCCATTCTTTGATGAGTGCAGCAATTGCTTGAAAGCGTATTTCGTTGCTTTCATTATCAATGGTCATGAGTGGGTTAGCGGTTACCAGTAAGTGCTCACCTACCGCGACGCCGATACGCTGCTCGCCAAAGTCAAACCCCAGTACAGTGCTTGAGAGTACTGCATCTGCTACATAAACGTTTTCATTATCGATCAGCAGTCCATGCTTAACGACCTGCATCAAGCGTGACCTGCCACATCGGATAGCATTCCGAAATTGATTCCAAGTAAGGCCATAGTGGCATCCAGTTTTGCTTCATGATCGGTGTCATACAAAATCTTATGCAGTGTAGGCACATCTTTAGGCTGTACTGATAACCAAGCATTTTGAGCGATTTCGTGCTCAAGTTGACCGGGTGTCCAGCCTGCATAGCCCAAGGTCAGCAACATTTTTTCAGGCCCAGTACCGAGTGCTACAGCTTCCAGAATGTCTTTAGAAGTGGTGAGTGCAGTATTTTCTGCAATGGTGATTGAACTATCCCAGTCGGAATTTTGTAGATTTTTGAAGTCAGCTGGATGTAACACAAAGCCGCGTTCAGGCTGTACAGGGCCGCCATACAGCACTGGCTCATTTGCAAGACTACTGTCGTGCAGTTCGATATTGATTTTTTCGAACAAAGTATCGTATGTGATATCAGTTGGGCGGTTGATGACTACGCCCATGGCGCCGTCTTGGTTGTGCGTGCAGATGAATGTGACCGATTTGGAAAAGTAAGGGTCAGTCAAAGCGGGCATCGCGATGAGAAAGTGACCTGTAAGATTGATGTTTTCCAATGACATTATTTTACCATAGATATTTGTTTAGTAAACCATTGTTTATATGGTGAAAATCCATATAAACGCCAGGCGTAATTTCATGCGCTACAATTTTAAGCAATACAATTTCAAAGCGCTACAAATTCAAAAGCAGCGGCTTCCAGATAGCCGGTCACTTCTAAACCGAACCCTGCCATGCTTGGCATTTTGCGTTGGTTAGCCAGTAATTTCATTTTACGTACACCGCAATCCAGCAGTATCTGTGAACCTATACCGTAAGTACGTAATTCTTGGTTAATGCGTATGGGTTCATCGGCACCCAAAATGCGTTCAACGATGGCGTCGCCATTTTCCTGATGGTGTAGTAAGACCATAACACCAGTCTCTGCATTGGCGATGACCTTCATTGCCTGCAAGGTGTTCCAGCTATGCGTGCAGCTGGTGCTGTCCAGCAAGTCAAATATAGAGAGTGGTTCATGCACACGCACTAACACTTCCTGCTCAGCTGTCGGCGTGCCTTTCACCAAAGCCAAGTGTGTTTCTTTGGCAATCTTGTCGCGATACGCGATCAGCTGCATTTCGCCATAAGGTGTTTGTATCGTGCGTTCAGCGGCGCGTTCTACCAAGCTTTCCGTTTGCGCACGGTAATGAATCAAGTCTGCAATGGTACCGATTTTTAACTGGTGCTCAGCGGCAAACTGCATTAAATCTGGCAGGCGCGCCATGCTGCCGTCATCTTTTAGAATCTCGCAAATGACGCTGGCAGGTTCGCAACCTGCTAGAAGTGCTAAATCACAACCAGCCTCGGTGTGGCCGGCTCGCACCAGTACGCCGCCATCCATGGCTGCGAGGGGGAATATATGACCAGGGCTGACAATGTCTTTAGGTTTGGCGGTTTTTGCTACAGCTGCTTTTACCGTACGTGCACGGTCAGCTGCTGATATACCTGTAGTCACGCCTTCAGCAGCTTCAATAGAGACAGTGAAGTTGGTGCCCATACGCGCACCATTTTTTTGTACCATTTTCGTGAGGTTAAGCTGTTTGCAGCGCGCCTCAGTCAGCGTCAGGCAAATCAGCCCACGGCCAAACTTCGCCATAAAGTTGATGTGTTCAGCGGTAGTGAATTCTGCGGCCAGTACTAAATCACCTTCGTTCTCGCGATTTTCGTCATCTACCAGCACGACCATGTGGCCGAGTTTGATTTCCTCGATAATTTCTTTGGCGGAGCTAATCGTTACAGCTTTATTCATTATTTCTTAGCTTTCATTGTCGTTCGTTGCGCGCGCATCAAGCCGGTTCATCCGTATTGCTTTGAGTCATCCATTCCGTCATACGTTCTACGTAACGCGCAATCTGGTCAACCTCTAAATTCACGCGGCTGCCGATGCCTAAATGTTTAAGCGTGGTATTTTCCAATGTGTGCGGAATCAGGTTCATGCTAAAGATGTCTTTTTCTACGTTGTTCACGGTTAAGCTCACGCCATCAATGCAGATAGAACCTTTGATCGCGATGTATTTTGAAAGTACGTGAGGTGCGCGAACATCAAGCCGCCAGCAATCGCCAAGCTCTTCAAAACGCACTACTTGTCCAACGCCGTCTACATGGCCACTCACCAAATGGCCACCTAATCGGTCATTGAGTCGCAACGCTTTTTCTAGGTTCACTGCTTTGGTGTGACCTTCTTCAGCAGCTTCCAACCCCACGGTAACTGATAAAGTCTCTTTGGAAACATGCGCCTCAAAATGTGAGTTGCTCAAGCTGGTTGCAGTGAGGCACACGCCGTTCACGGCGATGCTATCGCCAATAATCACGTCTTGCATGTCTAGCCCGTTGCACGTAATGCGGAGCTTAACATCCTCGCCCATGGGCGTTGTGTGTTCGATTTGACCAACGGTCTGAATGATGCCTGTAAACATGGCGTAATTTTAGCAGATAAGGTTAGGGAGGTGTTTCTAACAAGTTAAGCTGAACTAAACAACTAACGTTTGAGTGATGGGTTGGGCTTTTTAGTATGTACAAGAACACTTGTCTGCTTTAAGCTGGCTACGATAGCCATTGCCGCTAAATCCTTGGTAACTGTAATTTCTTGCACCTAAACGTAAACATTTTTTAGCACATGAGTTTTCTCTGTATTCACAATATTTAATAGAAATTGTGAATACAACACCAAATATAACCAGGAAAATAATAATTGGTTTTAGAAGTTCGGTCATTATTCAACTGGCTTAACGTTTGACATAAAAGGCGCCGCTAGGTGTCCTGCTTGAATGATGGGTTAGCCCTGAAATTTTTATTTTGCATTAAAGCGGTCAGCTAAGGGTGAATAATAAGCAACCGCTAATACTGCACCCCACATGATAAAAGAGGCATTATAAAATGCAGCTGCCCAGCCAGAAGCCAGCCCTGGACCTAGCAGTGGGAGCAAGAAAAAACTAAGAATAGTGGTGTAGAGCGATAAAAAGCGCGCCCAATTCTTGAAGAAGATAAGCCCCACCATACCAGCAAGCCCCAAGAGTAACCATGACCCAAATATAACTAACCAAACAGGACTTTCAAGTGCTGAAGGTAATGGTAAATTTTCATATGCCTGAGAGAGTGGCTCAGGCAGTAAGCTTGGATAAAAGGAGTCAACTAAACCTGCAATGATAGAAAAAACAAAAGATAGAATTACTAAGCAGCGAAAGGTATTTGGTTTCATAAGGGCAAAGGCTAACGTTTGAATTAAGGGGCTGGCTTTAGCCAGTCCCGCTTGAATGATGGGTTAG
>DATHXI010000063.1:0-9345 GCA_035459705.1 Methylotenera sp.
TTCCATTTGCGCTTCTAAGCTCAATGGAACGTGAACCGCCATTTGGTCACCGTCGAAGTCGGCGTTGAATGCCGCACAAACTAACGGATGCAATTGAATGGCTTTACCTTCAATCAAGATAGGTTCAAACGCTTGAATACCCAAACGGTGCAATGTAGGCGCACGGTTCAATAATACCGGATGCTCGCGAATCACGTCTTCCAAGATATCCCAAACTTCTGGTCCTTCTTCTTCAACTTTTTTCTTCGCTGCTTTAATCGTTGTCGCTAAACCTAACACTTCCAATTTATGGAAAATGAATGGTTTGAATAATTCCAAAGCCATTTTTTTCGGCAAACCGCACTGATGCAGTTTCAATTGTGGACCAACCACAATTACTGAACGACCAGAATAGTCCACACGCTTACCGAGCAAGTTTTGACGGAAACGACCGCCTTTACCCTTGATCATGTCAGCTAATGATTTCAATGGACGTTTGTTAGCGCCTGTCATCACTTTACCGCGACGACCGTTGTCTAATAATGAGTCCACCGCTTCTTGCAACATACGTTTTTCGTTACGTACGATAATTTCTGGCGCTTTCAACTCTAACAAACGTTTCAAACGATTGTTACGGTTAATCACGCGACGATATAAATCGTTCAAGTCAGACGTTGCAAAACGGCCGCCATCCAATGGTACCAATGGACGTAGCTCTGGTGGCAACACCGGTAAGATTTCAAGAATCATCCACTCTGGTTTAATGCCAGATTTTTGGAATGCTTCTAATACTTTCAAGCGTTTAGCGATTTTCTTGATTTTCGCTTCTGAACCCGTTGCACCCAAGTCTTGGCGCAATTGAACGATTTCGTTCTCGATGTTCATGGTGCGCAACAGTTCACGTACTGCTTCAGCACCCATCACAGCGTTGAATTCGTCACCGTACTCTTCTACTTTTGCCAAGTAGTCATCTTCAGTCAACAACTGACCGCGTGTCAGTGGCGTCATGCCAGGGTCAACCACGATGAATGCTTCAAAGTACAAAACGCGTTCGATATCACGCAAAGCGATATCCAATACCATACCTAAACGGCTTGGTAATGATTTCAAGAACCAAATGTGCGCAACTGGTGATGCGAGGTCAATGTGACCCATACGCTCACGACGCACTTTTGATAATGTCACTTCAACGCCACATTTTTCACAGATTACACCGCGATGTTTTAAGCGTTTGTATTTACCGCATAAGCACTCATAATCTTTGATAGGGCCAAAGATTTTTGCGCAGAACAAGCCATCACGCTCAGGCTTGAAAGTACGGTAGTTGATCGTTTCTGGCTTTTTAACTTCGCCATAAGACCAAGAACGGATTTTTTCAGGTGATGCGAGCGCGATCTTAATCGCGTCGAATTCTTCTTCTTGTGTTACCTGTTTGAATAAGTCTAATAGAGCTTTCATGTGAATTCTCTCCTTCAATGCGCCCTAAGGCGCATGATTTTTTTAAATTTAATTACGGTCTAGGTCGATGTCGATAGCGAGTGAGCGAATTTCTTTCACTAACACGTTAAATGATTCCGGCATACCGGCATCGATTTTGTGTTCGCCTTTAACAATGTTTTCATATACTTTGGTACGGCCCTGAACGTCATCAGATTTGACCGTCAGCATCTCTTGCAAGGTATATGAAGCACCATAAGCTTCTAGCGCCCAAACCTCCATCTCACCGAAACGTTGGCCACCGAATTGAGCTTTACCGCCCAATGGTTGCTGTGTAACCAATGAATATGGACCTGTAGAACGGGCATGCATCTTGTCATCAACCAAGTGATGTAGTTTCAATACGTGCATATAACCTACAGTTACCGGACGCTCAAATGCATCGCCTGTACGACCATCAAATAATTTAACCTGTGTCTTACCAGCAAAGAATTGCAATTGTTTAGTACGTGGGTCTTCATCTGGGAACGCTAAATCTAGCATTGCCTTGATGTCAGACTCAGCCGCACCGTCGAATACCGGTGTTGCGAATGGCACGCCATCAACTAAGTTTTTCGCCAGTTCAACCACTTCAACATCTGAGAAAGACTTGATATCTTCTTTCTTACCAGTGCTGTCGTTGTAGATTTGATCCAAGAACTTACGAATCTCAGCAACTTTAGTTTCAGCTTTCAGCATTTCGCCGATACGATGACCAAGACCTTTAGCAGCCCATCCTAAGTGGGTTTCCAGAATCTGACCGATGTTCATACGTGAAGGAACGCCTAGTGGGTTCAACACGATGTCCAATGGTGTACCGTCTGCCATGTGCGGCATATCTTCTACCGGACAGATTTTTGAGATCACACCCTTGTTACCGTGACGACCCGCCATCTTGTCACCAGGTTGAATACGACGTTTAACAGCCAAGTAAACCTTAACCATTTTTTGTACGCCTGGTGGCAATTCGTCACCTTGCGTCAATTTACGTTTTTTCTCTTCAAAACGGCTGTCGAACTCAACACGCGCTTGTGCCAAACTGTCTTTCAACTGCTCCAACTGACGCGCTGCTTCTTCGTCTGACAAGCGAATGTCGAACCAGTCATAACGACCAACTGCTTCTAAATATTCCGCTGTAAGTGTTTCGCCTTTTTTTAGCTTGTTAGGACCACCGGTCGCAACTTTACCTTCAATCAAGCGGCGGATACGACCGAATGCATCGTCTTCCACGATACGCATTTGGTCAGCCAAATCTTGCTTGTAGTGGGCTAATTGGTCGTCGATAATTTGTTGTGCACGTGAATCGCGGTCAATACCTTCGCGCGTAAACACTTGTACGTCAATCACCGTGCCGCTCATGCCAGAAGGCACACGCAACGATGTATCTTTAACGTCAGAGGCTTTCTCACCGAAAATCGCACGTAGCAATTTCTCTTCTGGTGTGAGTTGTGTTTCACCTTTTGGCGTCACTTTACCCACCAATACATCACCAGATTCAACTTCAGCACCGATGTAGATGATACCTGTCTCATCCAGGCGGCCTAACATGCGCTCGCTCAAGTTTGAGATATCTTGAGTAATCTCTTCAGCACCCAATTTAGTATCGCGAGCCACAACAGACAATTCTTCAATGTGGATTGAAGTGTAACGATCATCAGCCACTACGCGCTCAGAAATCAAGATCGAGTCTTCGTAGTTATAGCCGTTCCAAGGCATGAAGCCTACCAACATGTTTTGGCCTAGCGCCAATTCACCCATATCAGTTGATGCGCCATCTGCAATTACGTCACCACGTGCCAATTTATCACCTACGCGAACCAACGGACGTTGGTTAATGTTAGTGTTTTGATTTGACCGCGTATATTTAGTAAGGTTGTAAATATCTACACCTACTTCACCGGCTTTTGCTTCATCATCGTTCACACGTACCACGATACGGCCTGAATCGATGTAATCCACAACGCCGCCACGACGTGCTTGCACGGTTGTACCAGAGTCAACTGCTACAGTACGTTCAATACCAGTACCTACCACGGCTTTTTCAGCACGCAGACATGGCACCGCTTGACGCTGCATGTTGGCACCCATCAATGCGCGGTTCGCGTCATCGTGCTCTAAGAACGGAATCAACGAAGCCGCCACTGACACAATTTGACCCGGCGCAACGTCCATGTACTGCACGCGTTCTGGTTGTGTCATAGTAAATTCATTGTGATGACGTGATGAAATCAAGTCATCCGTGAACATATTTTTTGTGTCCAGCTCAGTATTCGCCTGCGCGATCATGTACTGACTCTCTTCAATCGCAGAGAGGTAGTCAATGGTGTCAGATACTTTATTGCCTTCAACACGGCGATAAGGTGTTTCCAGGAAACCGTATTCATTGGTACGTGCGTACAGCGCCAATGAGTTGATCAAACCAATGTTTGGGCCTTCCGGTGTCTCGATAGGACATACACGACCGTAGTGGGTTGAGTGTACGTCACGTACCTCAAAACCTGCACGCTCACGGGTCAAACCGCCAGGGCCTAATGCTGAAACGCGGCGTTTGTGCGTAATTTCAGACAATGGGTTAGTTTGATCCATAAATTGTGACAATTGGCTTGAACCAAAGAACTCACGAATCGCACTTGATACTGGCTTCGCATTGATTAAATCATGCGGCATCAGGTTATCAGATTCTGCTTGTGACAAACGCTCTTTAACAGCACGCTCTACACGCACCAAGCCAGCACGGAATTGGTTCTCAGCCAACTCACCGACTGAACGGATACGACGATTACCTAAGTGGTCAATATCATCGATCTCGCCACGGCCGTTACGTAACTCTAATAAGACACCAATTACAGCAAGGATGTCGTCATTTGAAAGTACGTTTTCGCCTTCAGCGCCACGAGCACCTTTTTCTTCGTAGAATCTACGGATCCAGTTTGACTGACGCTCTTCCGCTTTTTCAGGGAAAGCACGACGGTTGAACTTCATGCGTCCAACACGTGACAAGTCATAACGATCTGGATTGAAGAACAAACCATCAAACAATGCTTGTACCGCATCCTCTGTTGGTGGCTCACCTGGGCGCATCATGCGGTAGATAGCTACGCGCGCGCTGTATTGGTCAGGGATTTCATCGATACGCAATGTTTGTGAGATGTAGTCGCCGTGATCCAAATCATTTGAATAAAGCGTACTGATTTTCTCTACGTTGGCATCTACTAATTTCTCTAGCAATGACTCTGTGATCTCATCGTTAGCGTTAGCAACGACTTCGCCAGTTTCTTTATCAACGATGTTGTTCGCAACTGCACGACCAAGGATAAATTCTTGCGGCACAGCAATTTTGCTGACGCCAGCTTTTTCCATATCACGGATATGTTTTACGGTAATACGCTTGTCTTTAGCAACGAGCACTTCACCGTCTTTAGCAACGATATCAAATTTCGCAACTTCACCACGTAAACGCTCAGGCACAACTTCAAACGCAACACCATTTTTACCAATATGGAAAGTGTCGAAATCAAAGAACGTAGCGATGATTTGCTCTGGTGTGTAACCCAATGCTTTAAGCAAAATGGTGACCGGCATCTTACGACGACGGTCAACACGGAAGTACAAGTAATCTTTAGGATCAAACTCGAAATCTAACCATGAACCACGGTAAGGAATGATACGTGCTGAGAACAGCAATTTACCTGAGCTGTGGGTTTTACCGCGGTCATGCTCAAAGAACACGCCCGGGCTACGGTGCAATTGAGAAACAATCACACGCTCGGTACCATTGATCACGAATGAGCCATTTTCAGTCATGAGCGGCAATTCGCCCATGTACACTTCTTGCTCTTTCACTTCTTTCACGGTCGGCTTAGAAGCCTCTTTGTCCATGATGGTCAAACGCACTTTAACGCGCAACGGTGCTGCGTAAGTTAAACCACGTTGCTGACATTCTTTCACATCAAACGGCTCGGCACCTAGCTGATAACTGACGTAATCTAAGCGGGCATTACCTGAATGACTGACGATAGGAAAAACGGAACTAAAAGTTGATTGCAAACCATCTTCCGTGCGTTTGTCAGCAGGGGTATTGGCTTGTAAAAAGGCAGCATAAGACTCTAACTGCATTGCGAGCAAATATGGAACTTCTTGCACACTTTCGCGCTTGGCAAAACTTTTACGAAGGCGTTTTTTTTCGGTGAAGGAATAGCTCATTGCATCTCCTATATATTTTGAGGGCAGAAATTAAAATACTTTTTTGCACTACATCCATTACGTAAGTATTTTCACCTCTAACCTCAGTTAACTAAACTGAAGGGAACTACTACATTTCACTGATTACAATTTGTTACAAACCATAGCGCTAGAAATGCATAAGGCTGACGGTTTCCCGTCAGCCCAAAAAACAAAGACTTATGTCTTATTTGATTTCGCCAGTTGCACCAGCTTCGATCAATTTTTTCAATGCTGCATCAGCATCAGCTTTGTTAACGCCTTCTTTAACAGCTTTAGGTGCGCCATCAACTAAGTCTTTAGCTTCTTTCAAGCCTAAACCTGTTAATTCACGAACTGCTTTAATTACGCTAACTTTTTGTTCGCCAGCAGTTAAAAGAACCACGTTGAACTCAGTTTGCTCAGAAGCTGCAGCTGGAGCTGCACCACCTGCTGACGCTGCTACTGCAACTGCTGCAGCTGATACGCCAAATTTTTCTTCGATTTCTTTAATGAATGCTGTCAGGTCTAACACTGACATGTTACCTACTGCATCTAAAATGTCTGCATTTGAAATTGCCATTTTGAATATTCCCTAAAATTAAATAATGTATCTAATGAGTTAAGCTGCTTTAGCTTCAAGAATTGCCGCCATCGCGCGAGCGAATTTGGTTGGCACTTCGTTGAGCGTACGTGCAAATTTAGCAAGCAACTCTTCACGGCTTAATGTAGATGCCAAGGCTTGAACGCCAGCAACATCCATCAGCTGATTAGGTACTGCACCTGCTTTGATCACGAACTTGTCGTTTGCTTTAGCAAAGTTGTTTAAAACTTTTGCCGCTGCAACTGGGTCAGCAGAAATGCCGAACACCAATGGACCTACCATGCTGTCTGCTAGAGCTGAAAACGCGGTACCGTCAACTGCACGGCGTACCAATGTGTTTTTCAACACACGTAGGTACACACCTGATTTTCTAGCTTCTGAACGCAAAACGGTCATGTCAGCCACGCCCATGCCACGATACTCAGCAAGAACAATTGCTTGCGCTTGTGCAACTTGTGCGCTAACTTCTGCAACTACTGCTTTTTTCTCTGTAAGATTCAGACTCAAGGTCTTTTCTCCTTCCGTTAAAATCTCTGTTTCATTACAAAACAGAATCAGCTCTTACGACCGATTAAAGCCATAAAAACCATTTCACGGCGACCTGTCATCAGGAGATACTATTCCTGTTTAGGGGTACGCCATCTGCGTAGGGTTCAGGTCATTTAAAGCAGAGGTTGAAACAAACCGCATTTCTTCGCCCACTCTAAAAACACTTACATTAAATCCTTACGGACACCTACGGTCTTTGATAACCTCACCGCTGTAACGAATAAATCCACTACTGCGGTGAGCCCAAAGCCCTTTGTGAGCAAAGCATTAAGCTTTGCTCAACGTTTTTTTGATTAAGCAGTTAAGCTTGCTTGATCAACACGTACGCCAGCACCCATGGTGCTAGATACTGATAATTTTTTCAGGTAAACACCTTTGCTTGAAGTTGGTTTAGCTTTGTTCAAAGCCTCAACCAATGCAACCAAGTTGCCTTGCAATTGCTCTACCGTGAAAGAAGCACGACCGATAGTGCAATGCACGATGCCGCCTTTGTCAGTACGATATTGCACTTGACCAGCTTTAGCGTTTTTAACCGCTGTTGCAGCATCAGGTGTCACAGTACCCACTTTTGGGTTTGGCATTAAGCCACGTGGACCTAACACTTGACCAAGCGCACCAACGATACGCATTGCATCTGGTGTAGCAATCGCTACATCAAAGTCCAACATACCGTTTTTAACTTGCTCAGCCAAATCTTCAAAACCAACGATGTCAGCACCAGCAGCTTTAGCCGCTTCAGCTTGCGCGCCTTGTGCGAACACAGCAACGCGAGTTGTTTTACCTGTACCGTTTGGCAACACCAAAGCACCGCGAACCAATTGGTCTGATTTACGTGCATCAATACCTAGATTGATAACAGCATCAACAGACTCGTTGAATTTCGCAGTTGCGTTTTCTTTAACTAGAGTAAGACCTTCAGTAACAGGATAAAGTTTGTTACGGTCTACTTTTGCGCGTAGCGCGTCAATTCTTTTAGCCATGTTATACACCCTCCACTTCAATACCCATGCTGCGTGCACTACCAGCAATCGTACGTACCGCTGCATCCATGTCTGCCGCTGTTAAGTCAGGCATCTTAGTTGTTGCAATTTCCTCAGCTTGTTTGCGAGTAATTTTGCCAACTTTGTCAGTATGTGGACGTGGTGAACCTTTTTCGATCTTCGCTGCTTTTTTGATCAGAATAGTCGCCGGAGGCGTTTTCATCACAAAAGTGAAGCTCTTATCAGCAAACGCTGTAATCACTACTGGAATTGGCAAACCTGGCTCAACACCTTGTGTTGCAGCATTGAATGCTTTACAGAATTCCATAATGTTAAGACCGCGTTGACCCAATGCTGGACCAACTGGTGGGCTTGGATTGGCTTTACCTGCAGGGATCTGCAGTTTGATATAGCCGATGACTTTTTTTGCCATGCTACTTCTCCTAAAGTGGGTAATAGCGCTTACACTTAAGCAAGCTCCCCGTTAAAAAATGCTACTAAACTTCTTTTTCGATCTGGCTAAACTCCAACTCCACAGGAGTTGAACGGCCAAAGATCACAACCGCTACGCGTAATTTGCTCTTCTCATAGTTGATATCTTCAACATTGCCAGAGAAGTCCTTAAACGGACCATCAATAACACGTACTGACTCACCTTTTTCGAAGGTAAGTTTTTGGATTGGATTACTCTTACTATCATCAATACGTTGAAGGATGATATCGACTTCTTTATCTTTAATTGGCGTAGGCTTTTGCGCGCTGCCACCAATGAACGCAGTGACACGTGGTGTACTTTTCACCAAGTGCCAACTTTCATCCGTCATATTCATTTGCACCAAGACATAGCCTGGGTAAAGCTTGCGCTCAGAAATCGTCTTTTGGCCAGCCTTCATCTCGATCACTTCTTCGATAGGCACTAAAATTTGACCAAACTGATCTTGCAAACCTGAACGCACAACACGCTCTTCAATACCTTTTTGCACTGACTTCTCAAAACCTGAGAAAGCTTGCACCGCGTACCATTTCATACTCATTACGCGCTCCGTCCCATTAACCACTGCACCATATAAGCAAATCCAATATCTACTACCGCCAAGAATGCAGCCATAATCACCACCAATACAAATACGACCAATGTCGTTTGTATTGTTTCTTTACGTGTAGGCCATACAACTTTGCGTGCTTCTGCAACAGACTCACCAATAAAGCCCAGTGATTGCTGACCGACTGGCGTCATCCACAAGACTGCAATAGATGCACCAATACCCACAAGCACCGCAAGTATGCGCACTACTGTTGGCTTATCTGCCAACAGATAGAAACCCGCGATACCTGCAATAAGCAGCAAGAATGCCACTATTAACTTAATTTTGTTGACCATAGTTTACTTAATAAGCATTTGCTTGATAGTGTCTAAATTTATTACCAGATTGAACAAGTCTAATATTCATTAAACTTGAGAAATCCTTACTACAAATATGGCAGGCCAAGAGGGTCTCGAACCCCCAACCCTCGGTTTTGGAGACCGATACTCTACCAATTGAGCTATTGGCCTGT
>DATHXI010000064.1:0-12404 GCA_035459705.1 Methylotenera sp.
TCCAGGCCGTAATCCTAAAACTGGCGAAGAAATACCAATTACAGCACGTCGCGTAGTGACTTTTCACGCAAGTCAAAAGTTAAAGAGCAAAGTGGAAGCGAATTACCTTAATTAATTTGATTAACGTATAAGCGATCAATACAAGTATGACTGAGCATATACTCAAGGAACAGTTACCGCCTATTCCTGCAAAGCGCTACTTCACAATTGGTGAGGTGAGCGAGCTTTGCGGCGTAAAGCCGCATGTGCTCAGATACTGGGAGCAGGAGTTCACGCAGCTCAAGCCAGTAAAACGTCGCGGTAATCGCCGTTATTACCAGCATCATGAAGTTCTATTGATTCGCCGTATTCGTGAGTTGCTTTACGAGCAAGGCTTCACCATCAGTGGCGCGCGCCATCGCTTAGATGCGCCAGACGCCAAAGCAGATACACAAGCTTCTAATCACAATGGCACAAACGGAGCCGTTGAGAGTCAAGTTTTAGTTCCTAAAACCCCTGACTTTGATTTTGCTGCTCTTAAAGCAGAATTGCGCGAGATATTAAGTCTCCTGCGTCCTGCTTTACAATCTTCTTAGTCGCTTCCTAGCATTTATTTCTGCCGCGCTTTTCATAGCGTATAGCCTTTGCGTTATAATATACGCCTTGTTGTAAGCTACTTATAACAACGGTTCGGGGCGTAGCGCAGCCTGGTAGCGTACTTGTCTGGGGGACAAGGGGTCGCAGGTTCAAATCCTGCCGTTCCGACCAAATTCTGTTTATCCAAATAATTGCAACAATTGCTGGCTATAATAGAGTTAACGATATTAATTGAGTTAATTCTATGCATCCATCAACACTTCAAATTCATACCATTTCAACTCAGCCTTTTGACGACCAAAAACCAGGTACTTCTGGGTTACGTAAAAAGGTCAAAGTTTTCCAACGCCCCCATTACTTAGAGAGCTTTGTACAAAGTATTTTTGATACGCTAACAGTGCCTGCCAATGCTACTTTGACAGTAGGTGGCGACGGTCGTTATTACAATCGTCAGGCGATTCAAACTATCATTCAAATGGCAGCTGCAAATGGGTTTGCCCGCGTTATCGTTGGACAGAGAGGTATTTTATCTACACCTGCGGTTTCTCACGTTGTCCGTAAATACGCGACGTTTGGGGGCATGATATTGTCTGCAAGCCACAACCCAGGCGGTGTCGATGGTGATTTTGGCATTAAGTACAACATTGGTAACGGCGGTTCTGCACCTGAGAAAATTACCGAAGCGGTATTCGCAAAAAGCAAAATCATCACCCAATATAAAATAGCTGATTTACCGCAAGTAGATATTGATACGGTAGGCGTTGTCGAGTTTGATGGTGTTAATAGTGCGGGTAAATTTACCGTGCAAGTCATTGATGCGGTTGAAGACTACGCAGACCTGATGGAATCACTCTTTGATTTTTTTGCAATTAAGCAATTGCTAGCCAGCGGTTTCAAGATGAAGTTTGATGCGATGCATGCGGTGACTGGTCCTTATGCACGTGAGATCTTTGTCAATCGACTAGGCGCACCAGACGATAGCATTATGAATTGTGTGCCATCCGAAGATTTTGCTGGTGGGCATCCTGATCCAAACTTAACTTACGCTGAAGACTTAGTGAAGATCATGTTCGCCGGTCCTAATGCACCAGATTTTGGCGCTGCATCAGATGGTGACGGTGATCGCAACATGATTTTAGGTAAGAACTTTTTTGTCACCCCCTCTGATAGCTTGGCGGTGCTTGCAGCTAACGCAACGCTGGTGCCAGCCTATTCAAACGGCATTGCAGGGGTTGCGCGCTCCATGCCGACTAGCGGTGCGGTCGACCGTGTTGCTACTAAGTTAGACATTCCATGTTTTGAAACGCCAACAGGTTGGAAATTCTTCGGCAATTTGATGGATGCAGGCAAAGTAACACTTTGTGGAGAGGAAAGTTTTGGCACTAGCTCTAGTCATGTGCGAGAGAAAGATGGCTTATGGGCTGTGCTGTTCTGGTTGAATGTTTTGGCACAAAAATTTATGTCCAAAGGCATTAGCTCGGTAGAAAATATAGTGATGGCACACTGGTTGGAATTTGGGCGTAATGTGTATTCACGTCATGATTACGAAGCGATTCCTACTGATGCTGCAAATAGTGTCATTCAACATATTAAAGCGCAGTTTGAAAGTTTTCCAGGTCAAACTTTCGGTCGATATGAAGTTAAAACCTGCGATGACTTTAGTTATCATGACTCTGTTGATGGGTCGGTTAGTAACAATCAAGGCATTCGCATTCTATTTACTGATGGTTCACGCATCGTGTTCAGATTGTCGGGTACTGGTACTGAGGGTGCGACGTTGCGTATTTATCTTGAAGCGTATGAGCCGGATAGCAGCAAGCATAATCTGGATGCCCAAGTTGCGCTGGCGGAGATGATACAAATTGCCCTACAGATTTCCCAATTGAGAGAGAAAACAGGGCGACAAGAACCCACAGTGATTACTTAAAGTAACAGAGAGTAGCTAAAAACAAAGCCAGCGTTAAGCTGGCTTTGTTTTGGAGACTAATAGTAACGCTATTGCATAGTATGCTTAGTTTTTACTGACCAGCCACGTGTTTTGCTACCCATTCTTGGGTACTGAGTTCGCTGTCACCGGAAGTGTCCATGTGAGTAAAGATGGTTTTATGGTAGGTTAAGAACTCGTCTTTAGTGACTTTGTGGTCACCATCCTTATCTACCAACCCCATCATTTTTGTGGAACGCAATTCACGGCTGTAGCCACCTGTGGCAAGGTCAAGTTTCGACTTGCCAGTAGGCCCCGCCCATTCTTTTGCATCTACTGAACCATTGGTATCTTTGTCTAGTGCATCAAAGATACTGGTGTAGTAAGTATCTGCTTCAGCGGCTGTCACTATATGATTGCCATCAGCATCTAACATTTTCATCATATCCATCTTGTGCAATTGTTTTGCATAGCCGCCCGTACTTAGCATAGGCTCTGCTGCAAAAGATGGCATGGTCAACATTGCAGTTGAGAGCAATGTGGCAGCCACTAGTACTGTATTTCTTAATTGAAAATTCATCATAACCTCCAAAAAAAACGTATAGAACTTAAAGGAATGCCGGCAAACCTTAGTCTGCCTATAGTCCGATTACTTACATTTATTTTTGACTGGAGATATGGGGTAATTTTTTAAATAAGATCAAATAGATAGTGCTTGGCTAGTTAATCTGAAACCTGTTTTATTGTCATTTCACCTTTGTATAGCCGCACATCCATACGGCCTAAGAACGACATGCCGAGCAGCACGTCACCATCCAAGCCTGGTGCGATCATTGCCGACACATCATGGGCTTCAACGCCACCAATCTTAACGGAATGTAGCCGCACCATATAAGCTATGCTATCGCCATTGGCAGTATTGGTGCGAATTGCGGTGACACTTTTAAGATCAAGTTTATCAGCAACGCGTTGTGAAATAGCTACCCCCGTGGCGCCAGTATCTACTAGCACATTGACTTTTTCACCGTTGATGAGTGCTTCAGCGCGGTAATGACCATCTAGTCCGCGTTTTAAAACTACAGTGCTATCTTCGCCTAAACGTTGAATCTTGTTTGGATTTTGAATGTTGTCAGCCAAGTAATAGATCAGACCGGCAAGCGACAGCCAGATGATAGCAACGATTAATGTATTTCTGGACATATGGAATCTAATGGCGCTTGAATGAAGATGTTATATAGATTGGAGCATAACACTATATATCAAGGCCATATATCAGGACTGGTGGCTATTCAGCTTCTTCAATCCAAGCCAATTGAATCGCTTCTAGAATTTTCTCGCCACATCTTTTTGGGTCATCGTTAAAGCCTTCAAGATCCAATACCCATTGCATCAAATCCATAAAAACGACTGTTTTTGGATCCACTTCTGGGAATTTGTCGTAGAGTGCTTGGGCGATGGTTAAACTGTCTGTCCATTTCATGAAGGCGATTCCTTGATAAATCAAATCTGTTATAGATAAATTAAACCCATTATAACGTGGCTAGTGGTTGGCGGCACTGGTTGACCTGGTTAGCAGTACAAAATGATGGAAAGATACTATACGAATATTTAGGCAAAAAAAGCCCGCAATAGTTTTTCATGTATTGCGGGCTAAGGGGGCTATTTTGGAGATATGCGCCTGCGTTTATATAAGCAATGCGCATGCCAGTAAAACTATTGTTAATATTCATAATGTTAGTAATAACCATGTTGATGTTGGATGTACTGATGTTAACCAATTGGTTGTTTTCAGCCACCATGAATGCTTTGCATAGCCCTTTGAATTTTTCGCATGTGACTTGACTTTAATGTTCATGCCTCGTCGTGGTAAAATGCCATATTAAATTATTCAAGTATTTGGAAAACTAAACACCATGTCATCTGCATCGTCAAACAAGGCACCATTTAACTACGCTAATACTTTAAATCAAGCTGACCCAGCGCTATGGGGCATGATAGAGCGCGAAGTTGTGCGCCAGCATGAGCACATTGAATTGATTGCTTCTGAAAACTACACCAGCCCAGCAGTGATGCAGGCGCAAGGTTCTCAGTTGACCAATAAATATGCGGAAGGCTACCCAGGTAAACGTTTTTACGGTGGTTGTGCGTTTGTAGACCAAGTTGAACAATTGGCGATTGACCGTTTGAAAGCGTTGTTTGGCGCTGAGTACGCTAACGTGCAGCCGCACTCTGGCTCACAAGCGAACCAAGCGGTGTATTTCTCTATCCTTAAACCGGGTGATACCGTGATGGGTATGAACTTGGGTCACGGTGGCCACTTAACACATGGTTCACCGGCTAACTTGTCTGGTAAGTTATTTAACATCGTGCCATACGGTTTGAACGATAAAGAAGAAATCGATTACGATGAGATGGAGCGTATTGCGGTTGAATGCAAACCTAAACTATTGATTGGTGGTGCTTCTGCTTATGCTTTGCGTTTTGACTGGGCACGTATGTCTGAAATCGCTAAAAAAGTAGGCGCTTATTTCATGGTAGATATGGCGCATTATTCAGGCTTGGTTGCTGCCGGCGTTTATCCAAACCCAGTACCATACGCTGACTTTGTGACTTCAACTACGCATAAAACTTTACGCGGCCCACGCGGCGGCGTCATTATGGCTAAAGCCGAGTTCGAAAAATCATTGAATTCCAGCGTGTTCCCAGCATTGCAAGGCGGTCCGTTGATGCACGTAATTGCTGCGAAAGCGACAGCATTTTTAGAGGCAGCGCAACCGGAATTCAAAACCTACCAAGCGCAAGTAATCAAGAACGCACAAGCGATGGCAGAAACATTGACTGCACGCGGCTTACGTATCATTTCAGGCCGTACAGAATCACATATGTTCCTGGTGGATCTGCGTCCAAAAGGCTTAACTGGTAAGGCAGCAGATGCGGTGTTGGGCTTGGCGCATATTACCGTTAACAAGAACGCGATTCCCAATGATCCGGAAAGCCCATTTGTAACGTCCGGTATTCGTATCGGTGCACCAGCTATCACGACACGCGGCTTCAAGGAGGAAGAAGCAAGGCAAGTGGCTAACTTGATTGCAGACATATTGGATAATCCTGCGGATGAAGAAGTGATTACTGTGACTAAGGCGAGTGTGCACGCTTTGACCGCTAGATTCCCTGTGTACCAAGGCTAGTTGACGCAAAATGAAATGCCCTTTTTGTGGTGCAGTGGATACTCAAGTCATTGATTCTCGAGTCAATGATGAAGGTGACTCTATCCGCCGTCGCCGCAAATGTGGCGAGTGTGACAAACGCTTCACTACCTACGAAACGGCCGAGCTTCACATGCCACAAGTGGTGAAAACCAATGGCACACGTGAAGAGTTTAGCCGTGACAAGTTGCGTTTGTCTTTCTCCCGTGCCTTGCACAAGCGACCTGTACCAACTGAGTATGTCGATCGTGCGCTAGACCGCATTTCACAAAAGCTATTAAGCCTAGGTGAACGTGAAATACCAGCCAGAGAACTCGGCGAGAGCGTGATGCATGAGCTTAAGCTGATGGATAAGGTCGCCTACATTCGCTTTGCTTCGGTATATCGCAGCTTTTCAGATGTGGATGACTTTAATGAGGTCATTCGCGATTTAGATACAGTTACTAAACGACGCATTACCGATACTTAAATCGTAGTTTCACTACCTAAGGACGCGTTACATGAAGTTAATTAGTTGGGCTTCGATTGCACTGGCAGTTTTTACTGTGATATTAACCATCGTTTTTTTTACCTGGTGGGCAAATAAAGACAGCGTAGTCTTTGGTAATGAGAAGTTTGATCAGGTCAAATGGATGCAAAGCACAGCGACCATAGAAACTGAGTGTAAACGCGGCGATATGGCGTATCACTTACAGCAACGCATTTTGGTTAAAGGCACGCCAAGAGATGCAGTGACCGTCTTGTTGGGTCGTCCAAGTTATGAAGATAGCAACGCGATCGAGTATGATCTCGGCAAATGTATGCACGTTTATCACGGTTTGCGTATTTTCTTTGATGAAAATAATCGTTTGATGCACAGCCGTATTTCTTCACATTAAACTTAGCACTATTCAAATAGTTAAGTGTTTTCAATAGCAGACCACAGTTACATGACCTTAGCACTGCGCTTAGCAGAGCAGGGTTTGTACACCACGCAACCTAACCCACGTGTAGGCTGTATCATCGTAAAAAATCAACAAATTATTGGGCAAGGTGCTCACCTTAAAGCAGGTGAGCCGCATGCAGAGGTCTACGCACTACGTCAGGCGGGTGCTGCGGCAGCTGGCGCAGATGCTTATGTCACGCTTGAGCCATGTAGTCATCATGGACGTACACCACCGTGTGTGGATGCATTAATTAAAGCAGGTGTAAAGCGTGTAGTCGTGGCGATGCAAGACCCTAACCCGCTGGTGGCAGGGCAAGGTGTGCAGCGGCTACAAGCACATGGCATTCAAGTTGAAGTCGGATTGATGGAAAAGGAAGCAGCAGCTTTGAATCCGGGGTTTGTCTCCCGCATGACACGCGGTTTGCCTTATGTGCGCAGTAAGATCGGCGCAAGTCTGGATGGCCGCACTGCGCTGAAGAATGGTAAAAGCCAGTGGATCACAAGCGAGCCAGCAAGATTAGATGTACAGCACTGGCGCGCACAATCATGCGCCATCATCACAGGTGTTGGCACTGTGTTGGCGGATAACCCGAGCATGACTGTGCGACTTGATAATGTCAGCCGCCAGCCACTTAGAGTGATTGTGGATAGCCGCTTACAAACCCCGGTTGATTATAAGATACTGGATGCTGCGGTAATAAAGCACAGTCCAGTTCTCATTGCTTACGCTAACGATGCAAATCAAAAGTGTGAAGCATTAGCTGCGACGGGGGCTGAATTGCTATGTTTGCCCGCAACTAATGACCGTGTGGATTTAAAGGCTTTATTGTCGAATCTAGCGCAGCGCGATATTAACGAGGTATTGATAGAGGCCGGGCAAGGTTTGAATGGTGCGTTCTTGCAGGCTAAGTTGATAGATGAGTTTATTTTCTACTACGCGCCTAAATTAATGGGCGCTGATGCAAAAGGTATGTTTGCAATACCAGAGTTGTTGGAGATGCAACAAGCCATCGATTTGCAGGTCATAGATGTACGCCAAGTCGGGCAAGATATTCGGTTGCGCGCTAAACCCATTTAGCTTCAAAAGGCGTCTCTATAAATCCATCCTTTGGGTGCAGTACAAGGCGCACGGAACGCAGGGGCTGAGGTAGTATGCTTTATACAGCGAGGTTACGAGTACCGCGTAACGCAGTAATGTGCCCAAAGGATGGGTTTATAGGGATGCCTTTATGCTGATTGATACACATTGCCACTTAGATGCAGCCGAATTTGATGCTGATCGGGACAATGTTGCCTTGCAGGCAATCCAAAAAGGTGTTTCTAGGATCGTTATACCCGCTGTGGCGCGCGATAATTTCGATACCGTCATTGCGTTGTGTAATCAGCACAAAAATTGCTCCTACGCGCTTGGCGTGCATCCTATGTATGTGGATAACGCTACTGTCGATGACATCGAAGTACTGAAAACCTATGTGGCAGAAAATAATCCGGTTGCCATTGGCGAGATTGGCCTGGATTATTTTGTCACTAAGTCAAATATCGCGCAGCAAACCCTTTTCTTTACTGAGCAGCTCAAAATCGCAAAGCAACATGATTTGCCCGTGATATTGCATGTGCGCCACGCGGTGGATGATGTATTGAAGCAATTGAGGCGCTATCAGCTGGTAGGCGGCATTGCTCATGCGTTTAACGGTAGTTTTCAACAGGCAGAGCAATTTATCGCCTTGGGCTTTAAGCTTGGGTTCGGTGGGGCGATGACTTACAGTCGCGCATTGAGGATTCGTGAGCTCGCAACAAAATTACCTCTGGAATCTCTGGTTTTAGAGACCGATTCTCCTGATATCCCACCTGAATGGGTGGGGTCTGCGGGTAGGAATACTCCGTTAGAGCTGCCTAAAATCGCACAAGTTTTAGCAGATTTAAGAGGAGTAAATGTTGCGCAAGTGGTTGAAATTACTGGCTCTAACGCTTTAAATGTTTTACCAAAAATAGCTGACTTATGCACACGACCTAATCTTTTACATTAACAATTGTAAAAAAACCTTAGTAATCAAAGGGGGTTGTTTAAGTTATTGATTTATATAGACTTAATAATAGATTAAAATTTAAGCGATTTGAAAAAACCCTTATAAATTGGTATGTTACATTTTCAAGTCACAATTATTCACAAAGTTATCCACAGATATTGTGGAGAGAGTTTTTAACTTCAGGGAACTTTTTAAAAGTCAATTTTTTAATTTATTTATTTTTATGAGAGTTAGCTATTTAACATGTTAATTGATGGTCAGCAATATCGTACTATTTGGCCCAAAGTGGCTGAAGACTCCCATATCAAAACGGTCGCAATAATCGACCAAACAAAATTACCGCATGCGTTTGAGATTGTGACGGTAGATTCGCTGCAGAAAATGATCGTTGCGATTAAAACCATGCAAGTGCGTGGCGCACCTTTGATAGGCGCTGCGGCTGCTTATGGCATGGCGCTAGCAATGCAGCAAGATGGTAGTGATGACCACTTGCAGCAGGCAGCAGCTAAACTCATTGATAGTCGCCCCACGGCAGTTAATCTTAGGTGGGCAGTGCAGCGTATGCAGAATGTGCTGTTGCCACTCGGGGCTGCGCAGCGGGTTGAGGCGGCGTGGCTGGAGGCTGCTGCTATTTGTGATGAAGATGTATTGTTAAACCAAGCGATTGGTCATCATGGATTAGCTTTAATCAAAAATTTATCTATTAAGCCAACACGCCCCATCAATATCCTCACGCATTGCAACGCTGGCTGGCTGGCCACGGTTGATTTCGGCACAGCGCTTTCGCCAATTTACGCTGCACATGACGCTGGCATTGCCGTGCACGTGTGGGTAGATGAAACGCGCCCGCGTAACCAGGGCGCGAGCCTAACTGCATGGGAGCTTGGTCAGCATGGCGTGCCGCACACCGTGATTACTGATAATGCAGGTGGGCATTTGATGCAGCACGGGCAGGTCGATATGGTCATTGTTGGTGCCGACCGCGTGACCGCTATAGGTGATGTGTGTAATAAGATTGGCACCTATTTAAAAGCGTTGGCGGCGTTCGATAATCAAATTCCTTTTTATGCCGCAGTACCATCGCCGACGATTGATTGGACTATTGAAGATGGCTTAAAAGAGATTGAGATTGAAGAACGCAGCGCTCGAGAAGTAGGCTGGATGAGCGGTAAGTTAGCGAGTGGCGACATTGCAGAAGTGAATATCTTACCAGCCAATACGGCCGTGGCTAACCCGGCGTTTGATGTGACACCGGCACGTTTAGTTACGGGTATCATTACCGAACAAGGTGTATTTACACCTCAACAGTTACACACAATGCAGAGGTAGTGTGATGCAGAATCAACGCGAACAGTTGCTTTATATCAGTCAGCAATTAGTCAGTTTAGGCCTGAATCGCGGCACTTCAGGCAATGTGAGTGTGCGTGTCCACAATGAGGCAGGACAGTCAGGGCTCCTGATTACACCTTCGGGTTTGCCTGTGGATAAAATGTCACCAGTCGACATGGTGTGGATGGATTTTGCTGGCCATCCAACTGGCTCGCGTCTGCCTTCAAGTGAATGGCGCTTTCATCTGGATATCTTGAAACACAAGCCGGAAGTCAATGCAGTGATTCATACGCATAGCATGTTTGCCAGTACGCTGAGTACGTTTCGCCGCGATATGCCCGCATTCCACTACATGATTGCCTTGGCTGGTGGAGATAGTATTCGCTGTGCGCCTTATGCGTTGTTCGGTAGCCAAGAGCTGTCAGATAATGCCGTAGCAGCTTTGCAAGAACGCAAAGCTTGCCTGTTGGCGAATCACGGCATGATTGCTATAGGTGAGACTTTAGAAAAAGCACTCAGTATTACGGTAGAGGTTGAAACGTTGTGTGAGCAGTATCTACGTGCTTTACAGGTAGGTGAGCCGCATATTTTGACTGCGCTGGAAATGTTGGAAGTGCAAGAAAAATTTAAGAGTTATGGCGCTTGGGCAAGTAAAACCAAAATCACAGACTAGATTTTAAAGTTGTAGCGTTCAAATTAAACTCAAATGTAAAGCATTTTATTTTGGTATAACGTTTTGAGAGGTCTTCGTTTTACGGTAAAATCTATTCCCGTCTGCAACAAAAAATAAGTCCTTTCCCATGACCAAATATGTGTTCGTAACCGGCGGTGTAGTTTCTTCTCTTGGTAAAGGCATCGCTGCCGCTAGCCTTGGCGCAATTCTAGAATCACGTGGTATTAAAGTTACCATGCTAAAACTAGACCCTTACATTAACGTTGACCCAGGTACTATGTCGCCATTCCAGCACGGTGAAGTATTCGTGACTGACGATGGTGCTGAAACTGACTTAGATTTAGGCCACTATGAGCGCTTTATCAGTCAGCGTATGGGCAAACGCAACAATTTCACGACCGGTCAGATTTACGAAACCGTCATCAAAAAAGAACGTCGCGGTGAATACCTAGGCAAAACCGTACAAGTGATTCCGCATATCACCGATGAAATCAAAGCGCATGTAAAACGTGGTGCAGAAGGCGCTGATGTGGCGATTGTGGAAGTGGGCGGTACGGTAGGTGATATTGAATCGCTGCCGTTCCTTGAAGCCATTCGCCAGATGGGCTTTGAAGAAGGTAGAAACAACGCCTGCTACATCCATCTGACTTTATTGCCTTGGATCCCGACTGCTGGTGAATTGAAAACCAAACCGACTCAGCACTCTGTAAAAGAGTTGCGTGAGATTGGTATTCAGCCTGACATACTATTGTGCCGTGCTGACCGTAATATTCCGGATGAAGAGCGTAAAAAAATCGCTTTATTCACCAACGTAGCGTCAGAAGCTGTTATCAGCGCGATTGACGCTGATTCTATCTATAAGATTCCAGGTCTTTTACATGACCAGATGATTGATGAAATCGTCTGCCACAAGCTGGATATTTTGGCGAAAGCAGCAGACTTATCAAGCTGGGAAAAAATCGCTTCTGCGCTCGCCAACCCTAAACATCAAGTCAACATTGCCTTTGTCGGTAAATATGTTGATTTAACCGAGTCTTATAAGTCGCTCACAGAAGCTTTGATTCATGCCGGTATCCATACCGAATCTAAAGTAAAAATTCATTATATGGATTCTGAAGATATCGAAAAAAATGGCACAGATGCTCTCAAATCTATGGATGCGATTTTGGTGCCAGGTGGTTTTGGCAAGCGCGGTACAGAAGGCAAGATCGCAGCTATCGGTTTCGCTAGAAAGAATAAAATTCCATACTTGGGTATTTGTTTAGGTATGCAGTTGGCTGTGATTGAGTTTGCACGTAATCAAGCAAAATTGACCGACGCAAATAGTACTGAATTTAACCCAGAAAGCCCGCATCAAGTGATTGGTTTAATCACCGAGTGGCAAGCGGCTGATGGTAAGGTTGAAGTACGTTCAGAAGACTCTGACTTAGGCGGTACTATGCGCTTGGGTGCGCAGGTCTGTCCAATTGAGCCGAATACACTGGCAGCAAGCATCTACGGTACACAGGTGAATGAGCGCCATCGCCACCGTTATGAAGTGAACAATAATTACGTTGAACAACTCAAAGCTGCTGGCTTAGTGATTTCTGCTAGAACGCCAACAGAAGATTTGTGCGAAATGATTGAATTGCCACAAGACGTACACCCTTGGTTTGTGGCTTGTCAGTTCCACCCGGAGTTTACTTCTAACCCAAGAACTGGTCACCCGCTGTTTACTGCTTATATCAAAGCAGCTTTGGCGCAC
>DATHXI010000065.1:0-10619 GCA_035459705.1 Methylotenera sp.
GATAAACCAGTAGTAAAATAATGTTTTTACTACTGGTTGGTTACTGATGCAGGTTAATTTAGCCGAGGCGATTGCATTACTTAAACAAGGCGATGTGGTCGCTATCCCTACCGAGACTGTGTATGGCTTGGCTGCGGACGCAGGCAACGATATTGCGTTGCAGAAGATATTTGCAACCAAACAGCGCCCAGCGGATCACCCTTTGATAGTGCATATTGGCGATATGAGCCAAGTGAATGATTGGGCATCTGTGTTTCCTGAGACTGCAGTCAAGCTTGCCACAGCTTTTTGGCCAGGCGCGCTCACTTTGGTGTTGCCCGCACAAGACCATGTGTCACGAGTGGTTCGTGGCGGTGAGCCTACCATCGCTTTGCGCGTACCCAATCATCCGGTCACCCTTGATTTGCTTAAACAAGGTGGTTTGAGCGTGGCTGCGCCCTCTGCCAATTTATTCACGCAATTAAGTCCAACCACAGCAGCACACGTAGAAGCTGGCTTGGGTAAATCTATACCGGTGTTAGATGGCGGCGCATGCAGCGTGGGTATCGAATCTACGATTGTCAGTGTAGCCACAGACGGTCAATGGCTATTGCTGCGTCCGGGCATGATTAGCGAAGAAGCTATTGCGCAAGTGGCAGGCATGCCACAGCAGACATATCAAGTAGAGCAGGCTGAGACCGCCATACCCAAAGCCCCCGGGCAACATGCTTTGCATTATTCACCACGTACGCCAATGCTGTTATTTAGTAATAAGCCTACCCTGATGCATGAGTTTTCAGCTTTAACTCAAGCTCACAAGCAGTGTGCGGCACTACTCATAGGCATAGGTGAAACGCCAAACTGTGTTGTGATTCAACTACCCAACCAACCGGAGCAAGTGGCAGAACGCTTGTATAGCGCATTACATTCGTTGGATGATTTGAAGGTCGATTGCTTATTGGTGGAGTTGCCGCCCAATACACCGGAATGGGCGGCGGTGTTGGATAGACTCAACCGCGCGGGTTATCAATAGCCTAATTGAACAGGTCGCCAAGTTTTGGGATTAGATTCTTCAGTTCACTTGGAATCTGACCACCGGGGATTTTTGATGCGATTTCGCTATTCAGGCGATTCAGTGCTTCTTCCTGCAAGGCTTGTAGCAGGTTATCGTACTTACCATTAAAGAACACGTTAGGCACTTGTTTCAATAAACCAAATTGCTGTGCGATTTGTAGCGCATTTGCCGGCGAGAATGCGGCCTGATTTGGTCCAACTTCCACGCGATTACCTTGATTGTTCTCAATATAAGTCGCGCCCTGAAACACCTTGTTATAAGTGCCCGCTTCCGCATCTTGTTTTTTTTCATCCAGTACGGCTACTTCAAAATCTGTACCGCGAATACCAATGGTGGCGGTTGGCGTGTTAAACCTGACTTTTTGTGGGTTCTTTTTGCCGATAGCGCCGGTGACGGTACGCAGGCCGCCTTTAACAAGTTTGATCAGTAGATTGTCATTGCTACTGTCTTTGTTGTTAAAACGATATTCAGTTACAACCAGATTGGTATTGGGGCGTACCGCTAACACAGTGCCATCGGTCAAACGCAGCAGTAATTCAGCATCACTCGCTGTGGTGATTTGGTCGCCCTGAAATACTTCTGATTTAACTGATAGTAGCTTCTGGCTGCTGCCGCTGATGATTTGTGCGCTGCCTTGCATGCGTTCTACTATGCCAGCGAGTTCGAGTGCAACCGCGCTGTTTGCGATGAAAAAAAGTGAGAAACTGAACACGAGAAACGCATATTTTTTGAGCATAGCAACCCTATGAATTTTTAGTAGTCTTGTGGATTTGTACTAAGTAAGCTTGAATAAAATCAAAGTGTATCTTAAGTTAGAAAAATTGCCCATGTTGCGGTTGTCGCCCATGGCATACACTGGCAAAATGAGCAGGTATATCTATCTCTTTAATTACACAGGCTAGAACATGACGATCAATCGCAATTCATTATTCCTTGCACTGGGCTTATTGGCCTTGTTGCCATCATGTAGTTCGATGGGTATTTCCAATCCTTTCGGGTCTAAGAACAAAGAGCAGTCACGTACGCCAGCTGGTGCAACCGAATATGTATGTGAGGGTAATAAGCGTTTTTACGTGCGCATGCTCAACAACGGTAACGATGCATGGCTAATCTACCCTGATCATGAGGTGAACCTGACGAAAAGTGCTGACAGCAATACACGTTTTACTAGTGGTGTCATTACATTAGATATCAGTGGCGCTGAAGCTACGCTTAATGATGGTGAAAAAATCGCCTACACCGCGTGTAAACCACAAGGCAAAAACTAGTGTGTTAAAGGCTTGCTGGCCGCTTAAAAAGGGCAGAAATAGCGATTATTAGAGCCTGTAATCTACTGTTCAGGTGCTTTTAACGCTTCGTTGAGAGCTTCAGCCAAATCAGTGTCCATCTCTTTGAGCGTTAATCGAATCTTTTCAACTTCCGCCTCATTACCTTGCTGATGTGCCATCAACGCCAGTGCCTGCAAGGTGGCTGGATGGTTGGCATGCAGCGATAACGCCCTTTTAAAATCTTCATTAGCATTTACCTTGTCGCCTAATTGCTGTGCGGCCATACCTAAGTAGTACCAGGCTTCTACGTTATTGGGCTCTTTTACTGTCCAGTTTGATGCGATCCTTTGCACGTCCTGCCAGCGGTTGTTTTGAAAGGGTAAGACTACTTGCATAAAGAATGGGCGCATCTCATCGGGCGCATCCCAAAATGGTAAGTCATGGGGAGCGTTCAGCTTGACCTCAGGTGCTTGTAACAGTGTTTTAACCCATTTAACCGACATATTGTAGAAGTAGGCGCTGCGCCCTGGGCTTTTGAAGGTGCTAATGCCAATCAGCTTGCCTTCATAATCAAACACCGGGCTACCACTGGCGCCGATTGAAAAAGCCGCTTCAGTGCGCATTACCTCACTATCATCCATCGGGTATAGTGCTTTTATTTTACTCAAAGCCACATAGGGTGCAGGTGAGTCACTTGGCATAGAGATAGAAATCACAGATTGTTCATAAGTGAGAGACGTTGATTCGCCTAGCTGGACGGGTTTGAAATTTGCCCACTCAAATCTCAAAATACACACATCGTGCTTCCAATCTGCTTGAAGTGCTACGGGCGCGAATTCTTCCCCCCATTTTGCAACGCTGATGCCATTGGCATTTTGAAGTACATGGCAATTAGTCACTACATGGTCTTTAGTAATAGCTATACCTGTACCAAAGCCGTGTCCGCCGGATCTGGTTGAGGTGTTTACTTTAACCAATGATTGTTTCAGTTCATAAATGAATGCGTCTGAGGGTTCGGCTTGCGTAGCTGCTTTTACATTCATCACACCCAAACACAAGCAAATGTTCAGTGATAAATTGAACACTTTTAGGTAGTGAAAGATCTTCATTTGTATAGCATACGCCCTGACCAAGCCACAAAATGTAAAGCCGACATATTTAAAAGAAGATTAAAAATAAAGTTCTAATCTATATAAGTTTTTAACAATTTAATTTGCTAAAAGTTCTATAATATTGCCAACCAAAAAACCCTTTCCATTAAACAACTCCAAAAGAGAAGCAAAAGAGAAAATAGATGAGCACAAAAAACGCTGATATTGGCCTGGTAGGCCTAGCTGTCATGGGCCAAAACCTGGCCCTCAACATAGCCGATCATGGCTACACCATTGCCGTGTACAACCGTGATTCCAAAAAGATGGAAAACTTCATTGAAGAATGCAAAAAGAATGAGCCTTCACATGAGAATGTGGTGGGTCATGCTGATTTGGCTTCTTTCGTATTGAGTATCAAACGTCCACGCAAAATCATTTTGCTAGTTAAAGCGGGTAGCGCAACAGACGTGACGATTAATGCTTTATTGCCATTCCTAGAGCAAGGCGACATCATCATTGACGGCGGTAACTCACTATGGACGGACACCATCCGTCGCGAAAAAGAGTTAACCGCTAAAGGTATCGATTTCATCGGCTCAGGCGTTTCAGGCGGTGAAACTGGCGCGCGTTTCGGCCCATCACTCATGCCATCTGGCACCCGTAAAGCATGGGCTAGCTTAGAGCCAATCTGGCGCGATATCGCTGCCAAAGTTGACCCGGTCACCGGCGAGCCTATGGAAGGTGGTACACCTGGTAAACCAGTTGAAGGCGGTTTCTCATGCGCTGAATACATCGGTCCAGACGGTGCTGGTCACTATGTGAAAATGGTGCACAATGGTATTGAATATATCGACATGCAATTGATTTGCGAAGCTTACTGGTTGATGAAAAACCTGTTGGGTATGCCAGCAGATGAAATCGGTAAAGTATTTGCCGAGTGGAATAAAGGCGAATTATCTAGCTTCTTGATTGAAATCACTGCTGACATCCTGCAACAGAAAGATCCTAACGGCAAAGGCTTCCTGGTCGACCAGATTCTGGATACCGCTGGCCAAAAAGGTACTGGTCAATGGACAGCAGCGAATGCGCTTGAATTAGGCGCACCAGCTAATGCGATTGCAGCAGCTGTATATGCACGTGCACTTTCAAGCTTAAAAGAAGAGCGTGTTGAAGCCAGCAAAATCTTAAAAGGCCCTGTGCTGGTTAAAGAAACAGATAAAGCGGCAATTATTGAAGCGATCAAAAACGCACTTTATTGCTCAAAAATCTGTGCTTATGCACAAGGTTTCCAACTCATTGATAAAGCACAAGTAGCTTACAACTGGAAGCTTAACTTTGGTGAGATTGCGCAAATCTGGCGTGGTGGTTGTATCATCCGCGCACGTTTCCTGCAAAAAATCACTGATGCGTACGCATTGAACTCACGCCTGAAAAACTTAATGCTAGACCCTTACTTCACCAACGCGATGAACGAAGGCCAAGCTGGCTGGCGTAAAGTGATTGCCCTGGCAGTGACTAACGGCATTCCAGCGCAAGGTTTTGCGGCTGCTTTGGCGTATTACGATGGCTACCGCAGTGCAGACCTGCCAGCGAACTTGCTGCAAGGTCAACGTGATTACTTTGGCGCGCATACTTATGAGCGTAAAGATCAACCACGTGGTCAGTTCTACCATTTGGATTGGCCTGAAGCTGGTCGTCCACAATTAGAGGTGTAAGTTTTCTCTAAGCAATAAAAAAGCCCCGAATGTTCGGGGCTTTTTTATTGGCTGTTGTTTAGCAAACTATTATTGCGATAAAGTCCGGCTAAACAAGTTAAGTGCTAACTGATAGCCTAGCGCTGCAGTTTGCGGGTCATAACGCTCGCCTTCATCGCGCATAAACGCGTGCTGCGCGTTGAACTCATGCCAAGTGAACAGCAGGTTGGCATCGGTCATTTTTTTGTATACATCAGTGCGACCAGCGGTTGGGATGTGGTTGTCTTGCTTGCCCCAGATCATGAGCATCTCACCTGAAATGTCGCTTAGTCTGTCCATGCTGTGCTGGCCAGCTTTGTTTGGAATGATTTGTGTGTGTAAGTCGGTTGCGTAGAAGCAGGCAGTACCTTTGATTTCTGGTTGCAAAGCTGCACGGAATGCCAAATGACCGCCGATGCAGAAGCCCATCGCGCCGATGTTGCCGTTATACCAGGCTTGCTGTTTGATAAATGCAATCATCGCCGCATTGTCTGTATCGTAGCCTTGCACATCTTTAGCAGCTTTGTCGGCATTGCCTTTATCGCGACCTGCATCGTCATAACCCAATACGGTGCCAATTGGGTTAAGTTCATGAAATACTTCCGGTACTAATACTGCGTAACCGTGGCTTGCCATAATCTTAGCAGCGCGTTCGATTGGGCCTGTTTGTTGGAAAATTTCTGAGTAAAATAAAATTGCTGGATACTTTTTCTCACTCGGGCCCTCATTCGTAGGGCGGTGAATATAGGTACGCATCACACCGGTAGGTGTATTGATATCTGCGATATGGCTTTGAACGTTCATGACTTATTCTTTAACTTTCGATAGGATAAAAATTATTTTCAGCCGTAATTGTACAACGCCATCAGTGGTTTAGGGTCACAGTGATTTCTGTGGTGGTGAATTTAGGGCAGAACTTTATGCAGATTAAAGTCTCAATGTTAATAACAACGTAAAAAATATAATGACTATAAGATTTAGGGGATATATGCGCCATTTCACCTGCAGAGCATTATTGTTTGCTAATTTGTTTGCTGTGAGTTTTGCTTATGGACAAGCGCCTAAGCCGGAATTTTTACTCGCGTTAAGCAATTCGGTAGCAAAAGTACGTATTGATGATAAAAATGGTCAGCTTGGCGTGGGCTCTGGCGTAGTAGTGGCAGAAAATCACGTAGCGACTAACTGCCATGTGGTTGCTAATGCGCGAGGCATCTCTGTATATAAATTAGGCACTAGTTACGCGCCAATCGCCATGAAGGCAGACTGGCGACACGATTTATGTATTTTAAAATTTGATGATTTACCGCTTAAACCATTTGAGCACGGTGAGACTGCTTCACTGCAATATGAGCAGCACATATTGGCACTAGGTTTTTCCGGAAACTCACCTAGGCCAGTCGAATCATTTGGTAGTGTGAAAGCATTGATTCCATTTGATAATGGGTTGTTAGTGCGCACAACTGCTGGTTTCAGAATGGGTGCAAGCGGTGGCGCATTGTTAAATTACGATGGCAAACTGGTTGGCTTTACTACATTTAAAAGCCCTGGGCGTAACGCGTATTACTATAGCTTGCCGGTGGAATGGGTGCAGGCATTACTAAAACAACCTGATATTAAGTTGACCACACCTGTTGAATCTCCCTTTTGGGATGTGCCGGAGAAAGAACGTCCGTTCTTTATGCAGGTAGTACAACCACTGCAAACGGAGGCTTGGAGCACCTTGGAACTTATCTCTAAAGCATGGGTAACGGTTGAAAAAGATAACGCAGAGGCGTGGATGCACTTGGGCTTAGCCCAGCAGGGACTGCAAGAGCTAGACAAAGCTAAACAGAGTTATAACAAAGTGCTGGCATTGGCGCCTAAACATTCAAGCGCCTATTATCAGTTAGGCTTATTAGCAAAAGCGCAGGGTGATACGCCAGAAGTAAGCAAGATTAGCAAAACTCTAGAAACCATCGATCCTGATTTTGCTGAAACTTACAATATAGATTTGGGGTTAGTGGCGGTAGCTGCGCCCTGATGATAGCCTAACAAATGGTAGCTAGATTTTAGAAGAAAACTACATTCCGACTAGAGGGCTAGCCCAGTTCGTTATTACTTTCTTGAGATTAAAGGCTTTCTGTGAAGGCTTTGAAGCGCCTTCGGCTTAAACGCGCCTTAGGTCTAAACACAATCGCCGCATGAGGCGAGTAGTCTTGCCAGGCTGCCCTGCCTTAAGGTAGTTGCATCGTCTGGAGCAGTACTCACCTGTTCGTTACTCAAGGCGTTGCTCTTGGCTGACTTAACTTTGCTATTTTGATTTGATTGATTGCGCTCAGAAATGACAGGCGCGGATGCTGTGGTTTTGTGTGTTGCTATGTACATAGTTTTCCCCTTTTGGGAGTTATTAAAATCCGTTGAAATTTTGTCTCAGACGAATAAGAGTTAGTATATATTAAAAAATTCCTAATGAATATCATTAAGTTAGTCGGTATTTCTTATTCTATTTCTATCAAATATATCCATCAACGTATCAATTGCATTCTTGGATGACATTAAATAATCGATATAAGGTTTGCTAAAGACCTCACTATTTTCGTAAAATGATGTTTTGAAATGTAATTATTGTTTATTGCCCGCAAGATTTAGTCAGTATTAGCCGAGCAAACTTACATAATTTCTTGACTTGAATATCACACTATCAATCCATGCAAGCCACCATTCAATCAACCATGCAACTGATCATTAACGGAAAATCACGCAGTTTCGATGTCGCGATACTTAGCGTCGCACATTTAGTGACGAATCTGAATTTAGAGGGCAAACGCCTCGCCATTGAGTGCAATGGTGAGATTGTGCCGCGTAGCCAGTTTGCAGATACACCACTGCAGGATGGCGATAAACTGGAAATCGTAGGTGCAGTAGGTGGTGGTTAATTTCACCTGCAAACGCGTACTCAAAGTAATCAAAGGATAAAAGTTGTCAGATTTATTAAAAATTGCAGATAAAACCTATCACTCACGTTTGCTAGTGGGTACCGGTAAATACCAAGATTTCGCACAAACGCGTGCAGCAATTGACGCCAGTGGCGCACAGATTATTACCGTGGCGATTCGTCGTACCAATATTGGTCAAACCGCTGGTGAACCTTCACTTTTGGACTATTTGCCGCCGGAAGAATTTACCTATTTACCAAATACAGCAGGCTGTTATTCAGCCGATGATGCCGTACGCACCCTACGTTTAGCACGTGAGTTGCTGGATGGTCATAAATTAGTCAAGCTAGAGGTTTTGGGCGACCCAAATACGCTTTACCCGAACATGATTGAAACCATTGCAGCGGCTAAAGTGTTGGTCAAAGATGGTTTTGATGTCATGGTGTACTGTTCAGATGATCCGATTATCGCCAAGCAGTTGGAAGAGATCGGTTGTTGTGCGGTGATGCCACTTGCCTCGCTCATTGGTTCTGGTATGGGTATCTTGAACCCATGGAATCTGCAAATCATCATTGAAAATGCCAAGATCCCAGTGCTGGTGGATGCAGGTGTTGGTACCGCATCGGACGCGGCGATTGCGATGGAACTTGGCTGCCAAGGCGTATTGATGAACACCGCGATTGCTGCGGCACGCGACCCTATTTTAATGGCATCAGCAATGAAAAAAGCAGTTGAGGCTGGGCGAGAAGCTTATCTTGCGGGGCGTATGGCCAAAAAACTTTATTCGGCCAGCCCAAGCTCTCCTACAACCGGTTTGATTGCATAATTCAAAAATGGCAAACACAAAACACTACGAGTGCTCAGTAACTGTTGAGGCGACTTTTATTCCTGAGCAATCAGACATTGAGCATAATCGCTATGCATTCGCTTACCACGTTAAAATCACCAATACTGGTAATGTCCCTGCACAATTAATTAGTCGGCATTGGATCATCTCAGAAGCGAGTGGTGAACAACAAGAAGTCAGAGGATTGGGTGTGGTAGGCGAGCAACCGCTACTTAATCCGGAAGAGCATTTTGAATACACCAGTGGTACCGTTCTCAACACGCCTATGGGCGAAATGCACGGTACCTATGAGATGGTTGCAGAAGACGGTGTCAGGTTTGATGCAATTATTCATCCCTTTGTGCTGTCTATGCCTAGGGTATTGCACTAGTGCAAGCTAAAAGACTATCTTTGACTAGGTTTATATAAATTGATAAAAAAAATAGCAGTGCTTTTTTTGATGATGCTGGCAGCAGGCTTTTTGAGCTCGTGTGCTAGAAAAAATATAAAGAACACACCGATAGCACAACCAAAAGCACCTAATGTGCAGTGCGACTGTAAAGCCGCAGAAACTCCACCCGTACAACTCCCTGAATTAAGTAAATCAACCCCGGTTACTGGAACCAAATCGACAGAAGCCGTGGCAAAGGTTGCCGACTACAGTCTATTAAAGCCAGCTAAATGGGAAGATGTGGATGGACTGAGTCAGGATAATCTGAGCCTAGCGTGGCCGGCTTGGATGCAAAGCTGTAGTGCATTGGCGACCAGACCCGTGTGGCAAAAAGCTTGTAGTGCCGCTAATGAACTTAATAGCCAGACAGTCGGCAAACCTAGTGACAGTGCAGTGCAGGATTATTTCAAGCAATACTTCTCAGTTTATAAAACGACCAATACCGACGGTACCGATAACGGTTTGATTACTGGCTACTATGAACCGTTGTTAAAAGGCAGTCGTATAAAGTCGGCGCAATATCCTTACCCTTTATACCAGTCACCTAGTGATATGGTCACGGTTGAGCTGGATAGTATTTATCCTGAGCTTAAATTCAAGCGGATACGTGGCAGGTTGGTGGGCAATAAATTAGTACCCTATTACAACCGGGCAGAAATTGAAACTGAGGCATCGCCTATCAAAGGCCGCGAATTTATCTATATCGACGATATTATTGATGTCTTCTTCTTGCAGATTCAGGGTTCAGGGTTAGTGCAGCTAGAGAGTGGCGAGCAAGTACATGTAGGCTATGCAGATCAGAACGGTCATACCTACAATTCAATCGGACGCTTGCTGGTTGAGCGGGGTGAGTTAACATTGGATAAAGCTTCGATGCAAGGCATCAAGAATTGGGCACGTAATAACTTGGGAAAATTACGCGAGCTACTGAACCAGAACCCCAGTTATGTATTTTTCCGTGAATTACCGGCTGGCTTGCCTGGGCCATTAGGCGCACTGGGCGTGCCTATACTGGCAGAAAAAAGTGTCGCGGTTGATCCCAAATACGTACCACTAGGGGCGCCTGTGTTTTTATCTACTACCGAGCCTAATAGCCCCAAACCGCTAAAACGCATGATGATGGCGCAAGACACTGGCGGCGCGATTAAAGGCGGCGTGCGAGCTGATTTCTTCTGGGGTGCAGGTAATGAAGCGGGTGCGAAAGCAGGCGCAATGAAGCAGCCGGGTAAGATTTGGGTGTTCTTGCCTAAAGAATTTGTTCTGCCTAAATAACTTAGTAAA
>DATHXI010000066.1:0-32809 GCA_035459705.1 Methylotenera sp.
CCCATCAGCACCTAAGAAGCTGATGGAGCGTATTCGACGCATTTACGCAAGGATTCGTCTGGAAAAAGAAGAAGTTAATCTGTTACGTGGCATACTGACACTCACGATTAACCATAGAAAACACGATAAGTATTAAAGATAACTTCGTATTTAAAATTGAATCCAGAGAGTCGTCGTGACATCAAAAATTACTCATCACATTAAAAATATTAATCTATATTTTTATTTATTGTTACTCACCTGCACAGCTGGCGTGCTAATGATTGACTACAAAGAAATGATAGGAATATTTTTACAATTGAATGTTATTTATGTTGGCTGTTATCTAATTGCACGCATCCAACAAATCACACGATATTTTTCCCAACCATCACTTATTGCAATCATATCTTCACTACTTGCATTAGATGTGATGTTCTTTAATTTACCCATGTCAATTGGCATTCCAATGTTAATTGGCATCAATATATTGATATTCAGTTACTATTTATTGACATTATTGTTTCTGAAGGACTATATAACTTTTAAAAACATGTTGTATATAGTCGCATTCCCACTCGCTTTTACGTTACTGGACATGATATCTATATCCAAATTCGATCTAAGTGAGTTTGCCTCAAACGCTTGGTATGCCTTCTTTATTGTGATTGGCGTGGGTATGACAGCCAAAAACAATTTAGACAATCTTACAAAATATGCTCCTAAATTTGTTTTGGTATTATTGTTTATTTTTACATTAATATTGACGCAGATGCCTCTAAAAACTAGAGGGATAGTAGATGCTATTCAAATCTCAGGAATCAATTTAATTGACAGTAGATACATAAGTACATTTCATTTAGCAATTTATAGCGCATTTGCACTAATCATTACAATTTACTTTTCTGTTAAACCCTCCAACTTGATGAGATTTTTTCTTATTGGCATTGGGTTAATATTAAGTTACTTCATTATAGCAACCTCCTGGCGGCCTATCTGGCTAGCGCTAGGAGTAAGTGCACTGTTAATATTTTTCATTATCGATAAAAAGAAATGGTTTACCTTAGCTACCTGGATGCTAGTTATACAGGTAACTTTACTGACCTCTAACTTTAGCAATTATCGAACGCGCGCGCATGAAATGGTTAGCAATATCAGCACTGATGAACGATCAATAATATGGAAAGATGCTTGGCAAATGCAATTAACCAGCCAACCAGGAGAATGGTTAACTGGCCACGGTTTAAACAGTTTTTATTCGGACTTTAAAGCATACTCTACCTATCATGGCATCCACGATTATCGGTCGCCTCACAATTTCTTTTTAGACTTACTCTACACATCTGGTATGTTTGGAACTCTGGTTGCACTAAGCTTTTACTATCTCATATATAAACATTTCTTTAAGATTTTAAATCTCAATAAAAATCACAACGTCCTCGCATGCACATTGCTCGCATTATTAACCACCAATTTAATTTTTAATGCCCTAAATCACACATTTTTTATGCGACTTAATATTTTCCCCATCGCTTTTATTTGTGCAATGCTGCTTTATATAAAAGAATATAATACACAAAAGAGTATTGATTATGTTTGATCACATCAAAGAAGACATCTCCATCGTTTTTGAGCGCGACCCCGCAGCAAGAACGCATTTTGAGATACTGACCACCTACCCAGGTGTACATGCCCTGCTCATGCATCGCTTATCACACTGGTTATGGAAAAAACGCTTCTACTGGCTAGCACGCTTCAACTCACATATCGGTCGCTGGCTGACGGGCATTGAGATTCACCCTGGTGCAACAATTGGTCGCCGTATGTTTATCGACCACGGCATGGGTGTGGTGATTGGCGAAACTGCAGTCGTCGGCGATGACTGCACGATGTACCATGGTGTAACGCTAGGTGGCACTTCATGGAACAAAGGCAAGCGCCACCCTACACTTGAGAATGGCGTTGTGATTGGCGCTGGTGCAAAAGTACTTGGCCCGATCGTTATCGGTGCAGGTGCCAAAATCGGCTCTAACGCTGTAGTAGTGAAAGACGTACCGGCCAATGCAACTGCGGTCGGTATCCCTGCACGTATTTTAGAAGATGCTGATACTACAAAATCGACTAAAACAGAAGAGAAAAAACCAAGCTTCACTGCTTACGCAGTCGCTGATGACAACGACAAATTCAACCCTGAAGCCATGTCTAAAGCGTTGCAATCATTGCTGGATCATAGTGCAGAGCAAGATCGTAAATTGGCAGCTTTGACACAGAAACTACAAGCACTTGGTGCAGATGAAATAAGCGATAGCGCCGTCGCAAAAGCATTTGATATTGAACAAACTTCTGCAAAAAAAACCAGTGCCGTAAAATCAGCTAAAAGCACTATTGCTGTAGAAGTGGTTAAAAAAGCACCTCGTAAAACACCTGCCAAAAAATCTGGAACCTAACCTGAACAATAGTTGACTAAACTTATCAGGTATTATAAAATCTTGATAATTATTTAGGCTATTTTCCAGACATGAGACTCACCACCAAAGGTAGATTTGCAGTAACCGCTATGCTAGACCTCGCGATGAATGAGGCCAAGGATGCTGCGGATATTAAGCCTGTCACCCTTGCTGGCATTAGCGAGCGCCAAAGCATCTCGCTTTCTTACTTAGAGCAGCTTTTTAGTCGCTTACGTCGTCAAGGTTTAGTGAAAAGCGTGCGCGGTCCAGGTGGCGGTTACAAATTGGCAAAAACCCATGCGGAAATCACGGTTGCCGACATTATCAGCGCAGTCGATGAGCAGATAGATGCGACACAATGTGGTGGTCAAGAAAACTGTCGCGATGAAGGCCGTTGCATGACACACGATTTATGGGCATCACTCAATGACAAGATTTTAGATTACCTTGCGGGTGTAAGCTTGGCCGACATGGTGGCATCGCAGAACAGCGGTCAAAAAGTACTGATTACACCACGCACTTGCGGTAGTGCGAGTAACAACAATCATCAAGTGACTGAGGCTGTTGCAGCTTAAAGCAACGCATTAGGATTACGAAGACGATGGCTAATATCTATCTCGACCATAATGCGACTACGGCACTTGATAACCACGTGCTGGACGCAATGTTGCCATGGATGCGTAACCAAAGTGGTAATCCCACCAGCCGCCATGTGTATGGCAGATCTGCGCGTGATGCGGTTGAGCATGCAAGAACACAAGTGGCTGAAGCCTGTGGAGCATATCCATCACAAGTAGTGTTTACCGCAGCGGGTACTGAGTCCAATAATTTTGCAGTAAAAGGTATTGCGGCGGCCAAGCCAGGCTTACAGATTTTAACCAGTGCGATTGAGCACCCATGCGTAACCCGCCCAGCATTGGCGATGCAGCAGCTAGGCAGTGTAAGCCGCCAAATCGCAGTGGATGCAGATGGAAAAATTGATTTAACAAAACTGAAAGCGCAGCTTGCTATGCCTACCAGCTTGGTGTCGGTAATGCTCGCTAATAACGAAACTGGGGTAATACAAGAAATTGCTGCTATCGCTGAAGCAGCACGTGCCGCAGGTGCTTATATGCATACCGATGCGGTGCAGGGTTTAGGCAAACTAAAATTGGATTTTTCAGACTTGGGTGTGCATGCGATGACCATTTCAAGTCATAAGATTCATGGCCCACAAGGGGCAGCAGCGCTGGTTTTGGACAAACGCATTGATATACAGCCGCTGTTACATGGTGGTGGACAAGAAAAAGGGCTGCGTAGCGGCACTGAGAACGTAGCGGCGATTGTAGGTTTTGGCGCGGCTTGTGAACTTGCTACAGCGAACCTCGCTCATTATGCGGCACATACGCAAGCGTTGCGCGACCAGTTTGAGCAAGGTTTACAAGCACTGAATGTAGTGATTTTTGGCAACAAAGTAGCACGTTTACCCAACACCAGCTTCTTTGCGGTGGATGGTATCGAAGGTGAGACTTTAGTGATGGCATTGGATAGAAAAGGCTATGCCGTTGCGAGCGGTTCGGCCTGCTCTAGTGACAGCACCGAACCTAGCCATGTGCTTTTAGCAATGGGCGTGCACGAAGACGTTGCGCGCGGCGCGGTACGTGTAAGCTTTGGTGCCAGCAATACAGCAGCGCAAGTGGCTGACTTTTTAAGCACACTGAAAAATGAAGTGCTAAGACTGAAACAATTAACCGCCATGGCAGCGTAGCCGCCATGAGTAAATAGCAGCAAAGACTGCTAACGATTTGAACAAATTATAAATGCAAGGATGAATTAAAGTTATGTCAGCATCAATAGAAATGCCAGTAGTAAAAGATGCCTTCAATAAAGATGGCTTGACGCATGGCGCCCACAGCGCAGATTTGCCACCTGTCTATCTGGATTATTCAGCAACGACGCCGGTAGATCCGCGCGTGGCTGCAAAAATGATTCCGTATCTTACAGAGCACTTTGGCAACGCCGCGTCACGTAGCCATCCGTTTGGTTGGACTGCTGAGAAAGCGGTTGAAAACGCACGTGAAGAAGTCGCTAAATTAGTCGGCGCAGATCCACGTGAGATCGTATGGACATCTGGCGCTACGGAATCTAACAACCTTGCTATCAAAGGTGCCGCAAACTTTTATAGCGGCAAAGGCAAGCACATCATTACGGTTTCTACTGAGCACAAAGCGGTGATTGATGCTGTGCGTGAACTTGAGCGCGTAGGCTTTGAGGCAACATATTTAGAGCCAGAACCAAACGGTTTGGTTGATTTGGCTAAGTTCAAAGCAGCGATTCGTCCAGATACCGTTTTAGCTTCAGTGATGCTGGTAAACAACGAGATTGGCGTGATTCAAGACATCATCGCAATCGGTAATATCTGCCGTGAAAACAATGTGATTTTTCACGTAGATGCTGCGCAAGCGACGGGTAAAGTGAAAATTGATTTAGAGAACCTGCCTGTAGATTTGATGAGCTTCAGTGCGCACAAGACCTACGGCCCTAAAGGCGTTGGCGCTTTGTATGTACGCCGTAAACCACGTATCCGTATTGAGGCACAAATGCACGGCGGTGGTCACGAGCGCGGCATGCGTTCTGGTACACTAGCGACCCACCAAATCGTTGGCATGGGTGAAGCGTTCCGCATTGCACGTGAAGAAATGGATTTGGAAAATGCGCGTATTCGCCGCCTACGCGACAAATTGTTGCATGGCCTGGAAACTATTGAGGAAGTCTACGTGAATGGTGATTTAGAGCACCGTGTACCGCACAACTTGAACATCAGCTTCAATTACGTTGAAGGTGAATCGCTGATTATGGCAGTGAAAGGTATTGCAGTATCAAGCGGTTCTGCGTGTACGTCTGCCAGCTTAGAGCCTAGCTATGTACTACGCGCACTAGGTCGTTCAGATGAACTAGCGCATAGCTCAATACGCTTTTCTATCGGCCGTTTCACAACGGAAGAAGACGTGGATTACACAATTGACCTGATGAAAAGTAAAATTGGTAAATTAAGAGAATTATCCCCACTTTGGGAAATGTTCAAAGACGGCATCGATTTAAGCAAGGTGCAATGGGCAGCGCATTAGCAATGTTCGCCTGATTTTGTTGTCCAAATAACATCAGGCAAATAAATCGACATTTTTGAAGTTGAAGTTTTAGATATTAATGAATTAAAAGACAAAGCAAAATCAAGGCGGTGAGCTGAAGACAGTACGCATAGTACGGCGAGGCGAAACCAACATAGAGTTTGCGAAGTATTTTAATTCACTTAGGAGAAACAACATGGCATATTCAGACAAAGTACTAGACCACTATGAAAACCCGCGTAACGTGGGCAGCTTAGACAAAAACGACCCGAACGTAGGTACCGGCATGGTCGGCGCACCTGCTTGCGGTGACGTGATGAAACTGATGATCAAGGTAAATGATAAAGGCATTATTGAAGATGCTAAATTTAAAACCTATGGTTGCGGTTCAGCAATTGCTTCTAGCTCATTAGTAACAGAATGGCTCAAAGGTAAAACGGTTGATGAAGCTTATGCAATCAAAAACTCTGCAATTGCAGAAGAGCTAGCTTTGCCACCGGTAAAAATCCACTGCTCAGTATTGGCAGAAGATGCGATTAAAGCCGCTGTAGCGGATATCAAAGCAAAACAATTGGCAAAAGAGGTAGCATAAACCTATGGCAATCACGTTGACACCAACAGCGGCTAACCGTGTTGAAACATTCCTAGCCAACCGTGGCAAAGGTGTGGGGCTTCGCTTGGGCGTTAAAACCACAGGCTGCTCTGGTATGGCGTATACACTAGAGTTTGTGGATGAACTCAACGCAGAAGATACTGCGTTTGAGAGCCATGGCGTTAAAATCATCGTTGACCCGAAGAGCCTTGTGTACATTGATGGCACCGAACTGGACTTCACTAAAGAAGGCCTGAACGAAGGCTTTAAATTCAATAACCCGAACGTAAAAGATGAGTGCGGGTGTGGTGAAAGCTTTACAGTGTGACACAGAGTTATTTTGAGTTGTTTGGTCTTGAATCAATATTCAACATTGAACTCCCTACGCTAGAAAGCAACTTCCGAAAAATACAATCTGAATCGCACCCTGACCGTTTCGTTACTGCATCAGCTACTGAAAAGCTTCAATCCATGCAACTTGCCACACTTGCAAATGAAGCTTATCAAACACTCAAAAACCCAGCGAACCGTGCAAAATACATACTAGAGTTGCATGGCATCACAGCAATTAGCGAGACTAATACTGCCATGCCGACGGATTTCTTGATGCAGCAAATGGAGTGGCGCGAAGCACTTGAAGATGCAAAAGGCGCGAAAGACATAGATGCGCTGGAAAGTTTGTTGCGTGAAATGCGCCAAGAAGCAGATGCACTAAAAACAGAGCTTGGTGTGCTAATGGATGACAAGCACGACTACACGGCTGCGACGGCAACTACACGTAAATTAATCTTTATTGATAAAGTCTGTGCAGATATCAACAAAGCACTCGCGCAATTAGAAGACTAGAACTAGAGAACTTATTAGATATGGCATTGCTGCAAATTTCAGAACCTGGCATGAGTGCTGCACCGCATCAACACAAGTTGGCGGTAGGCATTGATTTGGGCACCACCAACTCTTTAGTAGCTACCGTGCGCAGTGGCTTGAGCAGTGTATTAAGCGATGAACATGGCCATACCCTGCTACCCTCTGTCGTGCACTACAATGCAGACAGCACTGTAGAAGTGGGTTTTGATGCGCAGAAAAAACAGAATCAAGATCCGCATAACACCATTGTTTCAGTCAAACGCTTTATGGGGCGAGGCTTAAAAGACATCGATGTTTCGCAGTTACCTTACAAGTTTACTGAATCTAGCGAATCTATCGGCATGGTTCAAATTGAAACCCGCGCCGGCATTAAAAGCCCGGTGGAAGTCTCTGCTGAAATCTTAAAAGCACTTAAAACCCGTGCTGAGCAAGCACTAGGCGGGGAATTGGTAGGTGCTGTGATTACCGTGCCGGCCTACTTCGACGATGCACAACGCCAGGCTACCAAGGACGCAGCGAGACTCGCTGGCCTCAACGTATTACGCTTATTGAATGAACCTACTGCCGCCGCTGTAGCTTACGGCTTGGACAACGCCAGTGAAGGCATCTATGTCATCTACGACCTTGGCGGCGGCACATTTGATATTTCCATCCTCAAGCTCAGCAAAGGTGTGTTTGAGGTATTAGCAACCAATGGCGATTCAGCGCTAGGCGGTGATGATTTCGATCAACGTATCTTCTGCTGGATTTTAGAAACATCCAAACTCTCACCGCGCAATGCCTACGACACACGCTTTCTATTAAGCAAAGCGCGTGAAGCCAAAGAATGGCTCACAGAGCATGCTGAAGCCAATATCAGCTGTATGTTAAGTGACGGTGAATTTGTCAACGTCACGCTCACTACCAATGAATTTATTGCGCTCACTGCAACCTTAGTACAAAAAACATTAAGCCCAACACGCAAAGCGATGCGTGATGCAGACTTAAATATCGAAGACATTAAAGGTGTAGTAATGGTCGGCGGCGCGACTAGAATGCCGCATATACGCAAAACTGTAGCTGACTATTTCAAACAGGCCCCACTAACTAACCTGGATCCAGATAAAGTTGTTGCGCTAGGCGCAGCAATCCAAGCCAACGTATTGGCAGGCAATAAGAGTGATGCTGATTTATTATTGCTGGATGTAATCCCGCTCTCTCTGGGTTTAGAGACCTTTGGCGGACTCGCCGAAAAAGTGATTCACCGTAACAGCACGTTACCCATAGCTCGCGCTCAAGAATTTACCACTTACAAAGACGGTCAAACTGTCATGAGTATCCATGTGGTGCAAGGTGAGCGTGAACTGGTGAGCGACTGTCGTTCGCTAGCTCGCTTTGAGCTACGCGGCATTCCGCCAATGGTAGCTGGTGCCGCGCGCATCCGCGTCACCTTTACTGTAGATGCAGATGGCTTATTATCCGTTTCTGCACGGGAAACCTCTAGCAACGTTGAAGCAAACATTGCGGTTAAACCATCTTATGGTTTAAGTGAAGATGAAATCACCAATATGCTCAAAGCCTCATTTAATAGTGCAGAAGCTGATAAAAAAGCCCGTATGCTGGCTGAGGCGCGTGTTGAAGCAGGTGCGATTATTGAGGCAGTCACAGCGGCACTAGCCACAGACGGCAATCTGATTAGCGCAGAAGAAAAACAAGCGATAGAAGCTGAAATGCAACGCTTACAATCTACTGCAAATACTGAAGATGCCGATGCAATCCATCATGCAGTAGAAGCACTCAATCACGCTACAGAAGCATTTGCCGCTGCACGTATGGATGCCTCAGTCAAAAAGGCCCTGAGCGGTAAAGAACTGAATACTTTGGACTTATAACTGGATTTACACTGGAATCTAACAGACATGCCACAAATTACTGTACTACCACACGCTGAACTCTGCCCTGAAGGCACGGCCATTGAAGGAAAAACTGGCGATTCAATATGTGAGACTTTACTAAAAAATAAAATTGATATCGATCACGCTTGCGATATGGCATGCGCTTGTACAACCTGCCATGTCATTATCCGCGAAGGTTTTAAAACCATTGAGCCTTCTGATGATATGGAAGACGACTTGCTTGATAAAGCCTGGGGCCTAGAACCTAACTCTCGTTTATCTTGCCAAGCTATTATTGGTACGGATGATTTAGTGGTAGAAATACCGAAATACAGCATCAACATGGCCAAAGAGGGTCATCGCTAACTCTTTGAGTCACAATAGGAAATAACGACTTTAATGCAAAATAAAACCGCCACTTGGCGGTTTTATTTTATTACGATTAAATCACTAACTTACAAAGGTATTTTCTAAGAAGTTTACTTTACCAGTCGCTAAATCATACACCCCGCCGATGATTCCGATTTGATGCGATTCCACCATATCAGTCACGATATCACTTAACCGCATAATGGTATCAATTTGGTAACGCACATTCAGCTCGTTAATCTTCTCAACAAAGTCTGCATTTTTTGAGTTGCGATCAGCTGCATTGGTGACAGTCTTTTCATGACGAATAGAAGGTTTAATGAGATTAATAATCTCTCCAATATGCCCATCCTTAAAATCATCACAAGCTGCTTTTACTGCGCCACAACTGGTATGGCCCATCACGACGATAAGCTTACTACCGAGATACTTAGAGCTGAACTCTAAAGAACCTATCGCCTTGTCAGAGGCGATGCTGCCGGCTAAACGTACGCTGAAAATATCACCCAACGCTTGATCAAATAACAACTCAACTGGCGCCCTTGAATCACTGCAACTTAAAAAAGAAGCAAAAGGATGTTGTTTGTTTTGGAGAATGTGCACCAAACCCTGCATATCCTTGTTATCTGTAAAATTGTTAATGAAGCGGTTATTACCTTCAATCAAAATATCTAGCGCCTCTTGTGGCGTCATTTTGTCTCGGTTGATCAGTGGGTGTTTATACATAAAAGCTCTTTTTTATACTGAAATATACGCAGGATGTATTCTAATACAGGCAAAGTTTATTACGTTAAAAAAATCTTCCTCCAGACCACGCAAAAATAAAAAAACCCGCTACGAGAGCGGGTTTAAAGTTAGTGGGTTCAACCACTAGGAGATAAAGCTTTTATTAGAACATCCACTGTGCACGCATCATTAATGCTTTTTCATCATCAACACGTTTGTTGTTAATAACCACACCACCTGTAGCGCCACCGATTACATCGCTGAAATCAGTTTGAACGTAGTTCAGCATTAAACGTGTGTTCGCGTTAGGTACGAATTTCAAACCTAATGTCCATGAATCCGCTTTAGCAAAACCAGCCGCTTTTGTAGTGACATCAGCATCAGTACCATTAGCAATACCTACGCCTGCAGTATTAAAATCTGATGCATCGAACTCACTGTATCGTGCACCGATTTCCCATAAACCACCACTGAATGTTGTTGGATCAAAGTCTTTTTTAGGCTTACGGCTGCTAAATGCACCATTTTTATATGCATCAGCATAACTTTCGCCAGTAATTGTCCACAAGGCAGAAATGTACCAGCTCTCTGTATCCAAGTCGTAGTTTTTATTTACTGCGCCTGTAGTAGTTTCAAACTCATTACCTTGTCTTAACCACTCGCCTTGTACTTTGAAAGGACCATATGCTACTGCGCCTTCAACACCTGTACGCTCGCGATCAATTCCGCTGAATGTACCAGCTGCATTTCCAAGTGTTGGTGCTCTGAAAAAGCGAATACCGCGGCCTTCAGTACGACCATTCACGCCTACTGCACCCTCAGGAGTATCACCTTGTGAGTAAGATAAACCAGCGTGCAATACCATCTCTTTGTTGTCTAGAATTTCAGCAAAGTTAGCAGTTACACGACCCGTAACATCTTTACCATCTTCACGCACATCCGTTTCAAGGTCACGGCCATTACCATTAGAGGCTGCTAAAGCATAAGTAATGCCTTTGAATGGTGAACCGTGCACCATAGCACCCATTTCTTTACCAGCAATCATTTGATCGATGTATGAACGCTCGATGAAATCAATGTTATTTGAACTTGTTAATTGCTCTAATGCTTGTGGCATTTTAAAAACACCAAAACGGAATTGCACCGGCTTCCACCAAGCCACGTTCAGGTAAGCTACGTCAACTGTTGAGCTAGTACCTGTTAAATCAGCAACCACTTCACCTTCGTAGACATCTTTGTAATTTACTTTGAAACCTAGGCGTGCACGACGCAATTCACCTGTATCTGAACCAGCACTCGCATTGTTTGGGTTTGTACCTGCTGCACCACCACCTAAAGAGTTGGTAACAGTAGCACCGGCTAAAGCTGCATTGTTGTCGCCTTCATTCATATCATAAAAACGGTAATCAGCATGAGCGCGGCCATTGACTTGCGCTTTGAAACTGCCATCGCCGCTTTCAAAAGTTAAGCCATCTTTAAGTTTTGCTGATACTGCTGATTTTTTCTTTTCTTCAGCAGCTTCTTTTTCGCCAGCACGGCCTTTCATTAAAAGCGCGCCTTCTTCTTCAGTCAATACACCTTTTGCAATCAGTGCATTCACGATATCGTCTGTTGAGTCTGCCATTGCATTTGTACCGAAACCTAGAACAAATGAGCCAGCTATAGTTGCTGCAACTAGGCTACGTAATTTCACGTTCATTAAAATCCCCTTGTTTGAATAGTTAAATATGTTTTTCAACAGGGGGAATTCTGAGGTTTATGTATGACAGTTTAATGACAAAAAGATGATTAACAACACTTGTTGCAAAAATGCAACAAGACTATTTCTCCAAACTTTTGCCTAAACGCACAACCCATACTTTACTTGGATATTCATTAGGGTTGTCATCACCCACACCAAAGTCATTGTCATTACTTAACGCAATAACGCCGGGAGATAGTACTGCCAAACCCTCAAGCTTATCGGTAGTAATCTGAAAAAATACATCACGACTATCAAACACTTCCCGAGTTTCTGCAGGTTTTATAGCTAACTTACCTAGGTTTTCACCTTCACGCTCAAACAACAGTGTATTGGCTTCAGCATGATCCAATATATTAGTTGCAGTACTTAAGTCGGCTACAAGAAGTTTCACTTTTTTGGTAGCACGCTCTAATAATAGAAGCTGATCCTGCCCAAATGCTACTGCGTCTGAATATTTCAAGTCTTTCTGTTTTTCGGTCTCAGGATAAACCGTCTTCTCATTTTGCAAGACCAAAAACATACCAGATACTTTGACTTCATTTGGTTGGCTGACATCTAAACGTAGTATGCGCACTACCCGACTTTTTTCATACGCTTTGTTTTTTGCATCCCCCATTGGACTTTGGAGTGTCACATACGCAGTTTTACCATCCGGTGTCAGGCTAATATTTTCAAAACCACGATTACCACGGCGTTCTTTGAACACGGCTGGCAAAATATTTTTTACTGGATAAGCAGCACCCGGATAAGTTTTACCAATAGGCACATAGCGCACCAGCACTTTGCCATTGGTATCAACTACCAATACACTAGGACCATATTCTTCGGCAATCAAAAAATTTCCATCAGGCAGTAACTGCAAAGCTTCAGGGTCTATTCCGTTAGGGTTGAAACCGATGGGTGAGCCTGAGTTTTTAGCATACGGCAATTCATCATCTTTATTATTACTAATCCCCGTTACTGGCTGACCATTGCTTCCTACTATTGGAATAGCGCGAATAACTTCAATGTCACCCTGCACAAGCTTCACATGCACTATAGCGGGCGTATATTTTGGTAATGGAAAAGTTTTTCCGTATGACTTACCTGAACTATTAATGTTGTCGAAATTCGGACCGCGATCAGTCAGCATGTAAAACTCATCTGGTTTGTTTGGAATGGGTACTAATGCCGAGCCGATACCAGGAATTTTAGGATTAGGAAATCCATTAGTGGCCGCAACATTCAGGTCGCCTAAATCCATGCCAGGATTTAATGCAGAGATATGGGTCATAGGAAGCTCGTACGTTGCTAGCACACTGGCGTGACGATTGGAGTTGGGGGAATCTGGTAAATTAGATAGGCTGAATTTGGAGAGCTCTGCGGCTTGAGCAGGTAATGTATTGTTAAAAATTAGATATATGGCCGTAGTAGCTAATATAAGATTGAATAGGACTTTGAACTTAATTGCTTTGTGCATATGCTTTCCCTGATTATAAATAGTTCATGAAAGCCTAATGCGAATATGCGACAAAAATATGACACTCAGAAAAAAACCGCCGCCTAATTAAAGGCCAGCGGTTTTATTAACACCTGAAACTGTTAAGCTTCTGCACGCATATGCGGGAACAGAATCACATCGCGAATGCTGGCGCTGTCAGTAATCATCATCACCAAACGGTCAATACCGATACCACAACCACCTGTTGGCGGCATGCCGTATTCCAGCGCACGAATAAAGTCCGCATCGTAGTACATTGCTTCTGCATCGCCTGCCTCTTTTGCTTTCATCTGAGCCTGGAAGCGCGCAGCTTGATCTTCAGCATCATTCAGCTCGCTGAAACCGTTAGCGATTTCACGCCCGGTCACAAATAGCTCAAAACGCTCAGTGATTTCTGGGTTCTTGTCAGAGGCACGCGCCAATGGTGAAACTTCCACAGGGTAGTCAATAATATAGGTTGGCTCCCACAATTGGCTTTCTGCAGTTTCTTCAAACAACGCTAATTGCAATGCGCCTAAGCCTGCGTGGTCGAATGGCTTAGTACCATGTTTCATAATTTCAGCACGCAGGAATGCAGTGTCGTTCAATTGATCTAATGTATATTGCGGTGCATATTTTTGTATCGCTCCGACAATGGTTAAGCGCTGGAATGGCTTACTCAAGTCCAACTCACGACCTTGGTATTCCAACACTGCCGTACCACGTGCGGCAATTGCGGCAGCACGGATACAGTTTTCAGTGAAATCCATCAGCCATTGGTAGTCTGTGTACGCCGCGTAGAATTCCATCATGGTGAATTCCGGATTATGGCGAACGCTGAGGCCTTCGTTTCTAAAGTTACGGTTAATCTCGAACACGCGCTCAAAACCGCCGACTACCAAACGCTTCAAATATAGCTCTGGAGCGATACGCATGAACATCTGCATGTCTAATGCATTGTGATGCGTAATGAATGGCTTAGCAGATGCCCCACCTGGAATCGGGTGCAGCATAGGTGTTTCAACTTCTAAAAATTCATTTTGAATCATGAAATTGCGAATCGCTGACACTACTTTGCTGCGTGCAATAAACGTCGCACGTGTTTCTTCCGAGGTAATCAAATCCACATAACGTTGACGATACTTAATCTCTTGGTCGCTCAAGCCATGATATTTTTCTGGCAATGGGCGAAGTGACTTGGTTAACAGTTTAATTTCGCTGACATGGATAGAAAGCTCACCAGTTTTGGTTTTAAACAAACGACCGGTCGCACCCATGATGTCACCCAAGTCCCAATGCTTGAAGCTCTCATAGACCTCTTCACCGACTTCGTCACGCGCCACATATAATTGAATACGACCAGTTGCGTCTTGAATCGTCGCAAAGCTCGCTTTACCCATCACGCGCTTGAGCATCATGCGGCCAGCCACAGTAGCTTGAATGCTTTGCGGGTCTAACGTTTCTTTGTCTTGTTCACTATATTTAGCATGCAAGTCTGAAGCTTTATCCTGCGGCTTAAAGTCATTAGGAAAAGCTGCGCCACCATTGGCTTTTGCAGTTTCACGTATCGCTTTTAACTTTTCACGACGCTCGGCAATTACATGATTCTCATCAACCGGCGTTACTTCAATATCTTGCGGATTTTTTTGTACGTCACTCACACTCAAACTCCCTGCTTCAAACTCACTTGTATAAATGGATCAAGGTCGCCATCTAACACGCCTTGGGTATTGCCTATTTCAACGTTGGTACGCAAATCTTTGATACGCCCTTGGTCGAGCACATAACTTCTAATCTGATGTCCCCAGCCGATATCAGTTTTGGCATCTTCAAGCGCTTGTTTGTCCGCGTTGCGCTTATTCAGCTCCAAATTATAAAGCGCACCCTTCAGCATATTCATTGCTTCTTCGCGGTTGCGGTGCTGACTGCGGTCGCTTTGACACTGCACTACCGTATTGGTTGGTAAATGCGTAATACGCACCGCTGAATCTGTTTTATTGATGTGCTGACCACCGGCGCCGCTAGCGCGATAAGTATCAATACGCAAATCAGCAGGATTAATATCAATTTCAATGGAGTCATCGACTTCGGGGAATATCTGGACACTGGCAAATGAAGTATGGCGCTTAGCGTTAGAATCAAAAGGTGATTTACGCACTAAGCGATGCACACCATTTTCCGTGCGCAACGTACCGTAGGCGTAATCGCCAGTAACCTTGATAGACGCACCTTTAATCCCCGCCACATCGCCATCTGACAACTCCAGCACTTCCACCTTGAAGCCTTTGCGTTCGCAGTAGCGCAAATACATGCGGAGCAGCATATTGGCCCAGTCTTGCGCTTCAGTGCCACCAGAGCCTGATTGAAACTCAATAAAGCAGTTTGCGCCATCCAACTCGCCTGAGAACATACGGCGAAATTCCATCTCAGCGATTTTTGTCTCGATTGCTTGAGTATCCGCATCCACGCTCAATAGCGTATCGTCGTCATTCTCTTCACGCGCCATTTCAAAAAGCTCTTGGCTATCTTTCAAGCCGGCTTCTAGACTTTGTAAATTATGTACTATTAGCTCAAGCGAGCGCTTTTCTTTGCCCAATTCTTGCGCTTTTTTAACGTTATCCCAAATTTTGGGGTCTTCTAACAAACCATTAACTTCTTCTAGCTTTTGAGCCTTGGTTTCAAAGTCAAAGATACCCCCTGAGGGCATGGTTACGCTCACTCAAATCAATGAGGCGATTACTGATGATATTAAGTTGTTCGGCTTCCATTGTGGCTTGCTTATTACTAAAAAGCAGCATTATACAGCAAAGCCACTATGCCTATTTAGCTTGCGCATTAACCACTTCCCCGTCCTCTTTTACAAACCTGCCAATATTCGGGTTATCTAAAAGTGGCAATACTAATTCCGATGGTCGGCACAAGGCTGCGCCTTTGTTTGTCACCACAATAGGTCGATTAATCAAGATAGGATGCTGCATCATGGCATCAAGCAATTCATCGTCTGATAAACCCAAGTCATCCAATTCCAGCTCTGCATACGGTGTGCCTTTTTCGCGCAACAACTCACGTGGCTTGATGCCCATTTTTTGAATCAACGCTACTAACGTCTCTCGACTTGGCGGGGTTTTTAGATACTCAAGAACTTCCGGCTCAACGCCACTAGCCCTTATCATCGCTAGTGTATTACGTGAGGTGCCACAGGCTGGGTTATGATAAATCGTAATATTACTCATGTTTTCCTCACAAAAACTAATACTAAAAGCACAGCCACTAGTTGTGCTGTGATAAAACCTAAAATATCAAATGGTGCAATCCCAACAAAGGTATTGGTGAGACTTCTGGCAATGGTCACTGCTGGATTCGCGAAAAAAGTGGATGATGTAAACCAGTATCCCGCTGTTACAGTAAGCGCTACTAACATTGCTAATTTATCTTTAGCGTGTTTTGCACCCAGTTGAATCACACTCAGCAATATCAACGTGGACACCAATTCACTCACCCAAATCCCCAAACCATGTCTAGGCTTGGTAGATAGTTGGATAATAGGTAGCGTAAACAATAAATGTGTTACCCAGACACCACTCACTGCGCCCATGATTTGAGCTGCTATATAGCTCAAAAATTCATTGGTACTCAAAGCTTTTGTACGCCAAGCAATCAGGCTTACCACAGGGTTGAAATGTGCGCCAGAAATAGGCCCCAGCACAGTAATTAAGACATACAAGCCACAACCGGTGGCGATACTATTCGCCAAAAGTGCAATTGCTGCGTTACCTAAACTTAAGGACTCCCCCATCACGCCAGAGCCAGCTACGATCATCAGTAACAAAGCTGTTCCTAAATATTCTGTAAGCACCTTATTTTGCTTCATAGCTAATTCTTAAAAATTATTTACGCAAGATATTAACACGCAAGTTTTAACTTTCATTTGATGCGGTTATAGCCAGTCTGTTGTAACATTATTGTCATAATAAAATTATGAAATTCAGGGAGAAGCAAAATGGCAAGTAGTATCTTTAGTCGCTTAATGGCGTCCATTTCACCGCGCAGTGACAATTACTTCGAATTATTCAATAAATTAGCAGACTGTGCGGTAAAGGGCTCAAAAGTATTAGCCATGATGTCTGCCGTCAATGATACAAAAAAATTCAATCAACATTTTGAAGAAATCTGCACTATCGAAAGCGAAGCGGATGAATATACCAAAGAGATTCTGCTCACGCTGCACAAAACCTTTATCACTCCGTTTGACCGCCGCGAGATTCGTGAACTGGCCATGGCGCTAGATGACATTATTGACTATATGGAAGCCATTCCACAAAGTACCAAAATTTATGGTCGTACCAATTTCACACCGGAAATGGTGGCATTGAGTCAAATTCTACTTCGCGCCTCCGAAAAAGTACGTGATGCCGTAAACATGCTCTCAGACATGAAAAACGCTGAGAAAATTTTACGTACCTGTGAGGAAATCAGCAGTATTGAAGGTGAAGCAGACCATGTAATGCGTGCAGGTATGCAACGATTATTTGCTGAAGAATCTGATGCACGTACGCTCATACGCTCTAAAGAACTCTATGATTTATTTGAAGAAGCTGTTGATAGCTGTGAGGACGTAGCTGATGTGATTCATGGCGTGGTGCTGGAACGCATATGATAGAACACGCAATGATTGTTATGGGCTTGCTGGTATTGGTCGCCCTAATATTCGACTTTATGAATGGCTTTCATGATGCAGCAAACTCCATTGCGCTCATGGTCTCGACTAGATTACTGACTCCGCAAGCCGCAGTGGTTTGGGCAGCATTCTTCAACTTAATTGCTTTCTTATTCTTTGGCTTACACGTTGCCAACACGGTTGGTTCAGGCATCATCAATAAAGAAATTATTGATAATGCCGTGATATTCGGTGCGCTTGGTGGCGCGATCTCGTGGAATCTTATTACCTGGTGGTTCGGCATTCCGTCATCTTCATCTCATGCGCTTGTAGGTGGTCTTGTAGGTGCGGGGCTCACCAAAGCAGGATGGGGTGCAGTGGTTGCAAAAGGGTTAATTAAAACTTCTGTAGCAATCATCCTCTCACCAATGTTTGGGCTTTTATTGGCACTTGCCCTTTCAGTCTTAGTGCTGTGGTTATTTGAAAAATCATCCCCGTACCCTACTGAAAGACGTTTCAACAAACTACAGTTCATTTCATCATCCCTTTACAGCCTAGGCCATGGCGGTAACGATGCACAAAAAACAATGGGAATTATCGCCGTATTGCTTTATGCCAACGGCTACATCCAAGGTGATTTCTACGTGCCATTCTGGGTCGTTATCTCATGTCAAATCGCGATGGCGTTGGGTACGTTATTTGGTGGCTGGCGTATTGTCAGGACGATGGGTATGGGCATTACACGCATCCGTCCATCCGGTGGTTTTTGTGCACAAACATCAGGTGCTATTGCACTGTTCTTGGCAACGTCACTAGGTATTCCAGTATCTACAACACATACGATTACTGGTGCAATTGTTGGTGTTGGATTATCTCGCCGTGTTTCAGCAGTGCGTTGGGGCTTGGCGTCGCGTATCGTCTGGGCATGGGTGTTAACGATACCGTGTGCTGGATTGATCGCATCTTTGTTTTATCACCTTGGACTGTCAATCAAGATGTAGATTTGACGTAAAACTATTTGACTCTAATTTAAATAACGCTATCAAAAGGGGTGCAAAATACCCCTTATTGATTGATACTACTTTTGTCATCAAACTGTCACAATTGATATCTATAGTCTTATTTATCTTGTAGATACATTTCAACTTAATGGAGATTTTATGAACACCCCGTTTGGTAAATCCTTAGGAATTGCCGCTTTAATTGCTGCTGCCTTCTCAACATCACACGCTTTAGCCGCAGAAAAGATCATTAAAATTGATGGCTCAAGCACGGTATATCCTATTACTGAGGCGGTAGCTGAGGAATTCCAAGCTGCAAAAAAAATTAAGGTAACTGTTGGTATCTCAGGTACTGGTGGTGGCTTTAAAAAATTCTGCCGTGGCGAGACTGATATCTCACAAGCATCACGCCCAATCTTGAAAAAAGAAATGGACGCATGTAAAGAAGCCGGTATTCAATACATTGAACTTCCTGTTGCATACGATGGCTTAACCGTTGTTATCAACAAAAATAATGACTTTGTCAAAAGCTTAAGTGTTGATGAACTAAAAAAAATGTGGGAACCAGCAGCACAAGGTAAAGTTAAAACTTGGAAACAAGTTAACGCAGCATGGCCTGATAGCCCTTTAAAACTATTTGGCGCAGGTTCAGATTCAGGTACATTTGACTACTTTACTGAAGCAATCGTAGGTAAAGCAAAATCTAGCCGTGGTGACTTTACAGCCAGTGAAGATGACAACGTCTTAGTACAAGGCGTGCAAAGCGATAAAGGTGCTCTAGGTTATTTTGGTTATGCTTACTATGAAGAAAACCAAGACAAATTAAGAGCGGTGCCTATCGTAGCGAAAAAAGGTGCTCCTGCAGTTGCGCCGTCAGTTGAATCAGTTAAAGACGGAAGCTATCAACCACTGTCACGCCCGCTATTCATCTACGTGAACGCTACAGCTGCTGCATTCAAACCTGAAGTCAAAGAATTCATCAACTTTTACCTAGCTAACGCTCCTGAGTTAGTTAAAGAAGTGAAATACATTCCTTTGCCAGCTAACGAATATGCTGCAGTGACTAAACACTGGAAAGCATTGAAACCAGGCACAGGCTTTGGTGGTGTACCTGAAGTTGGCATCAAGATTGAAGAGTTATTGGCGCGTATTAAATAATATATAGGCCATTTGTAAAATTAAAAAGGGCAGCAATTGCTGCCCTTTTTAATGCCTTAAATTGTCATAAATCCGTTACAATTCGCAGATATGATTCTTGTTATTAAATATAATTAGAATCTATAAATTCAGCATGGCTAACCAACAATTATCAATTAGACCGAACATGTCATCAAATTTATCAGATACACCCATCAGCGCCCGACTTGCCAAGAATGTAAAACGCCACATGTTTGAGCGTTTCGTCGAATTCTTGCTCATGATGGCCGCCTTATCTGCAGTGTTGACTACTGTGGCTATCGTCGTTATTTTAGTAAGAGAGTCGCTAGGGTTTTTTGAAACCGTACCTTTAGTAGATTTTCTAACAGACACCCAATGGACACCGTTATTTGAAGATGCCCACTACGGTATCATGCCTTTGATTTCCGGCACACTCACAACCTCGTTTATTGCCTTATCTGTCGCTGTGCCAATCGGCACAATCGGCGCCATTTACCTTTCTGAATTTGCCAGCCATAAAACACGTGAAATCGTAAAACCTATATTAGAACTACTCGTAGGTGTGCCAACTGTAGTATTTGGCTATTTCGCATTACTTTTCGTAACGCCGATGTTACAAACAATATTCCCTGACTTACCTGGTTTCAACATGTTAGGCCCAGGCTTGGTGATGGGTATTATGATTATTCCTTACATCAGCTCAGTGGCTGAAGATGCAATGCGCGCCGTGCCGATGAGTATGCGCGAAGGTTCTTATGCAATGGGTGCCACACGCTTCCAAACTGCAATCCGTGTAGTAACACCAGCAGCAACTTCAGGAATCATTGCTGCCTATATTTTAGCTATCTCCCGCGCATTAGGTGAAACCATGGTGGTAGCGTTGGCCGCAGGTCAACAACCGAATCTCACGTTCAACCCGATGGAAAGCGCTGCAACAATCAGTGCATACATCGTACAAGTAGCCATGGGCGATTTACCGCACGGCAGTATTGGTTACCAAAGTATTTTTGCTGCAGGTTTAGTGTTGATGTTGATGACGCTCACCTTCAATATTATTGGCCACATTACACGTAAAAAATTCAGCGAGAGATACTAGAAGTACTCTCTTAACACCATCTATACATTGATTAGAAAATTATGAGCCAACAAGCATCAGTATTAGAAAATATCAGCGAAGTGCGCGCAATGATTAAGCGCCACAAACTGAATGACACGATCTTTGCAATCATTGGATTAATAGCACTGATGGTGGGTTTAGTTGCCCTACTCACTTTGTTTGTCGATCTAGTGATGGATGGCTATCAACGCTTTAACCTGGATTTCTTCTCTAACTTTCCATCACGTCGCGCAGCTAAAGCAGGCTTATTATCCGCATGGGTAGGCTCAGTCTTGGTAATGGTTGTAACGTTTTTATCAGCAGTGCCAATGGGCGTTGCGGCAGGTATCTACCTGGAAGAATATGCACCAAAGAACTGGCTGGCCGATTTGATTGAAATCAACGTCTCTAACTTAGCCGGTGTTCCATCTATTGTTTACGGTTTGTTAGCACTGGGTCTGTTTGTATACACCCTAGACCTTGGTCAAAGCATCTTAACCGCGGGTTTAACGCTAGGCTTATTGATATTGCCAATCGTTATTGTGTCGACACGTGAGGCCATCCGTGGCATTCCTGTAGCGATACGTGAAGCAGCTTACGCGGTAGGGGCGACCAAATGGCAAGTAGTGTTCCATCACGTCATTCATTACTCTTTCGGCGGCATTTTAACCGGTGTCATTATTGGCATGGCACGCGCCTTGGGTGAAACAGCTCCGATCATTACAATTGGCGCACTCACCTTTATTGCGTTCCTACCGCCGTCACCAATTACTGAAGCGGCACCATTCATCAACTTTGAGTGGCTCAGTTCAGGCTTTACCGTGATGCCGATTCAAATGTTTAACTGGCTATCACGTCCAGATCATGCATTCCACATCAATGCTGCTGCAACAGGTGCAATCATTATTGTTGTCACGTTACTTATGAACGGTACAGCCATCTGGTTGCGTTACAAGATTCGTAAAAATATTAAATGGTAATCACACTTTAAGAGCTCAACTCTTAAAAAGTTAACCCCTAGGGAAAAATATGATTAATGTCACTACGCCGATAAAAGCTGAATCAAAAGACCTCAGCTTTTATTATTCAAACGGTACTAGAGCTCTCAAAGGCATCAATATGCCGCTCTATGAAAACAAAATCACGGCGCTGATTGGCCCTTCAGGCTGCGGTAAATCTACATACCTACGTTGTTTTAACCGTATGCATGACTTGTACCCAGGCAATAAATATGACGGTCAAATCGTCATGTACCCGGATAACACCAACGTATTAGCTTCAGGTGTAGATCCAATTGAAGTACGTATGCGCATCAGCATGGTGTTCCAAAAGCCGAACCCGTTTCCTAAATCAATCTACGAGAACGTAGCTTACGGTTTACGCGTACGTGGCGAGAAAAACAAACGTATCGTTGATGATAAAGTAGAAGAAGCGCTCAAAGGCGCAGCGCTTTGGAACGAAGTTAAAGACCGTCTGCACGATTTAGCATTTAACTTATCCGGTGGTCAGCAACAACGTTTATGTATCGCGCGTGCATTGGCAACAGATCCAGAAATCATGTTGTTCGATGAACCAACTTCAGCACTAGATCCAATTGCAACTGCAAACATTGAAGAGCTAATGAGCGAACTGCGTAACAAGCTTACAATTCTAGTGGTGACGCATAACATGCAACAGGCCGCGCGCGTTTCAGACTACACAGCGTATATGTACCTGGGTGAGTTGATTGAGTACGGTGACACCGACATGATCTTCACACGCCCTACCCGCCGCGAAACTGAAGATTACATCACAGGTAAGTTCGGTTAATTCGTTGTTATCTTGTTATTCTAAAAAGCCCGCAGTTGCGGGCTTTTTTATAACTAAACTTGGTGAGCTTTTATAAACGATTTGCGTCAGTTCTTGCTATTTATTACTATGTGATAAGCAAACTCCTAACAATAAGACTCAAAAATAAAAATATGTCAGCCTCAAACTTCACAATATTATTAAGCGGACGTGTGCGTCCGCTTAGTAACTGTTTGGGACGTCTAATGAAATTACCGCTACTCGTTTCCTTTACGCTCATATCTAGCTACGCATTTGCACAGGAGCAAGACACGTGTCGGAACGGCCTCTTTCCTTCATATAGCGACGTTCAGTACGCTGAGATTTCCTCGGATCATGGCAGACGCGTACACTTTCGAGAGGACACTAAAAACTGCCCTGAGAGCGATACCTGCCAAAAGAAAGCCTACCTCGTCGATGGGGATAAGATTCTTATTGCTCAAACAACAGAGCAGTGGGCCTGTGCATGGTACTTCGGCAAACAGCAGGAGTTTGTCGGCTGGCTCCCCAGAAACGCGATTAAGAAATTGCAGCTCAAATCTCCAACCATTCAAGACTGGATTGGCACCTGGAGACCAATTACGGGCAACAACGAGATCAAGATCTTTCGCTCAAAGACTGGAAAATTGTCCGCCTCTGGCATTGCCTACTGGTACGGGGGAAAGAATAGCTATAACACAGACATTGTTCACACGGGCGAGCTTGGCGGAGAGGCCGCCCCAAATGGCAACAAACTTACTTTTGGCAACAAGCAAGAGGAATACGAGTGCGCAGCTGACATGCAGCTGGTTTATGGCAATCTGATCGTTTCAGACAACGGCAATTGTGGGGGAATGAACGTCAGATTTGATGACGTCTATCGGAGACGTTTCTAATAATTCATTCAAGCCAACGCCGCTTGGCGGCGTGGCTTAATGCAGGTGTTAGTTACAATAAAAGGTAAAGCCATGACGATTAACGAACTTAAAGAGTTTTTACTGTGGAGCACGGCCATTAACTATGGCGTTCTCTTTCTCTGGTTTGGAGTATTTGTCTTTGCACACGATTGGCTGTACCGGATGCACACGCACTGGTTCAAGCTCTCTGTAGAAACGTTTGATGCCTTACACTACGTGGGGGTTTCCATCTACAAGATTGGGGTAGTGCTTCTCAATCTAGTGCCGTTGATTGTGCTTTATATCATTTCCTAGGCAAGGATATGGCACCTAACAACATTCTAAGGCCGACCCCACTAACATGTGGTCGACCTTAACTCGAACGCTACAAATAGTTAATCAACTAAACATTAGCCTGCTGGGGATTAGTACCCTTTGCCTTAGACAATACTAGGTTGTTACTTATTTTCATCGATTTCATACTTACCAACTGGGCATAGAACTTAACCATACGCTCAGCCTGTAATTGAGCCGTCCATTTATCCAAGACATAGGTTTTTGCTTTAATCCCCAGTTCGAATCTTTGTTCGGGGTAAATTAACAACTCATGTACTTTCTCAGCAAACTCCAACGTATTTTCACCAGAGATTAGCGCTCCTTTACCTTCGACCAATATAGAAGCTGTACCCAGCTCTGCAATTGCCACCACTGGTGTGCCTTGTGCCATAGCTTCCAACAACACTAAACCTTGGGTTTCGCTCTTAGACGCGAATACAAAAACATCCGCTGCTTGGTAACAAGCGTTTAGCTCGGTATTACGATCCAGATAGCCAATAAATTTAATATTCTTCTCTATATTGAGTGTCTTAGCCAGTTTATGCAAACTCGCTTCTGCAGGCCCTTCACCAGTGACAACTAGCAATATATCTGGCCGCTCTGCACTGAGTACTGCCGCCATTCCCAACAAGAAGTCAATATTCTTTTCAAATGCCACACGACCTACATACAGCAACATTGGTCTATCCAAGTCAATACCGTACTTTTCCCTGAATGCTTTGCCATCTGCCACTTTAAAGCTACTTACCTGCAAACCTGTTGGAATCACCTCGGCCGAAACTTTTACACCATAGTCTCGAAGCACATCCAGCATAGGTTGCGAGGGTGCAACAATCGCATCCACCGCATTACATTGTTGTTTAGAGATCATTCTTGCCATGCCACGTGCCATGAATTTTGGCACCCATGGCAAGTAGTGATGCAAATAGTCCTCAAAGAATGTATGGTAGGTTTCTATACATGGAATATTGAGTTTGCGCGCCAGCTTCAACCCCAAATAATGCGCCACAAATGGTGTGTGCACGTGAATAATGTCGTACTTCTCTTTTTCAAGCTCCGGTAGCAACTTCATTGCCTCACCATATTTCATGAGCTTATCTTCCGGGTCAAAATAAATGCTGCGTGCTGGAATCCGCTTAATCCATGCTTCATCTTGTGTTTCGATTTGGTAATCTGGCGCGATTAAATGTACCTCGTGCCCCAAACTCTGCATTTGCTCAACAAACGTCCGAATAGAGGTTGAAACGCCGTTAACACGCGGAAAGTACACGTCTGAAATGAATAATATTTTCATTGGCTTTTGCATCATTTGTCTATTGTCACCTTTATGGATTGAATAAAATCAATTACTTAATTAGGTCAGACAATAACTACACAGTATGACAATTTGATGAATATGACAAAAAACTTGCGTTAAATATCTGTCATTAAAGCATCATGGATTTGTCACGTTTCATTCATGCGAGCATGGCACATTACGCAGCATGCCATATTCAAACTTTAGACTACCGAAGTTCTTAGAGAAATATCACTGGTGGTTACCATGTTGCCTGTACTCGGTAGATGCCAACGCATGGGGCTTGGTAACCCACCTTTACTTTGCACAATCCCTGCTGTGGGCGATGCCCTTGCTAGACCCACGCTTACAGAGTGCTATCAGGAAGTTTCCAGAGCTGGTGATGGCGGGTGCTTGTTTGCCCGATTTAGCCATAGTCAGCCATCGATTCCGTCATACGCATTTATGGGAAAACGCACATCAACTATTGCTCTCCGCCAAAACTGAAGAAGAAACCGCGATTGCTATTGGTTACGCCAGCCATTTGTATGTAGATGTCATTGCACACAATCACTTTGTACCTGCACACGAGGCCATGTGGTCAGAGAATAGCATGCTGACGCATATTGCCTCTGAATGGGCGATGGATGCTTATCTGTCGCCACTCATGAACACATCACCACGCTTGCTCATTAATCAGCATCTGGCAGTGATTACTCAATTTATCTCCCCACAATTTAGATGTTCTGAAAAAGTGACTAATATTGCACTAAGACGCCTGGCATTTTGGGATGGCGTATTACGTAGCGTTAAACTGCCGAGCCTTATTTATAGATCAGCACGTTTGCTGGATAAACGAGTGTTCAAGAATTTTGTATATTACATTGCCAAAACCCAGACAGCGGTGGAAAACATAGGCGTGGTACTAAACGGCAATAAACCAGCGTTTGAACCAGAGCTTAAGCATTTGAATGAAACGCAGCTGAATGACTGGCGCAAACAATGTTTAAGCCATTTAAGCTTACAACATCCGCAACCGATTGAATATTTTGAAAGTACGCATCGCGTACTTTAAAAGTATATTTCTATACCATTAGATTTCTATACTAGCAGAAATGAGATTGCCGCAATCGCTGCGCCAAGTAAAGCGCCTGCAAGCACATCGCTAGGGTAATGCAAACCTAGCACCACACGAGATAAACCAACCATCACCGTAAAAGGTAACACCACAATTGAAAGCGCCGGATAGTAGCTCAACACCACCATGCTAAACACTACCGCATGCAAAGTATGGCCTGATGGGAAGCTGAATTTGTCGAGCGGCTTACCTGTTAACCAAATATCTTGGCGAACCTCATAAGGACGTGGTCTTAAAGTTCTACCCTTTAACCACTTGTAAATGAGTGTACCGGCTAACCCCGCCAGCGCCATATGTAGCACAGGCACTAGGCCATTTGAACCTTGAGTAATGAGTATACCGACCATGAGCGCATACCAAATTACGCCATCGCCTAGCCGACTCACTACTCTAAAACCGTCACGTATCAGTCTATATTGACTGGTATGATTCACAGCAACACACACGTTGCTATCTAGCTGATGCATGCGGTTTAAATATAAACGCATTCTATACGACATCATCGCCTCCTTTTTCTTTTCATCTGGAGGCTAGGATGTCATTCAATTATGAACAATTGATGACAATGTGGTTAAATTTTGTTGAATCAATAAGTTAAACCAGGTGTAGTTAAACCAGGTGTAGTTAAACCAGGTGTAATTAAACCATGTGTAATTAAACCAGGTGTGACTAGCTCGTGGCCTGCGTCACCACCGCGGCAATTCTTTCTGCCAAACTTTGTACCTGTACCCCGTTCTCGCCTTCAACCATGACACGAATCTTAGGCTCGGTACCAGAAGCACGTAGTAAAACACGACCGGTATTCGCAAGCTCTGTTTCAGCTGATTCCACTGCAGCTTGAATTTCTGCGTGTCTAGCTAAATCAATCTTTTTGCTGGTCTTCACATTAATGAGTACTTGTGGGTACAACACCAAATCTGCGCTTAATTCGGCCAATGTCTTTTGACTTTGTACAACCGCTTGTAGCACCTGCAAGGCTGAAATAATGCCATCGCCGCTACTGTGTTTATCTAACGTTAAGATATGCCCTGAATTCTCACCGCCCAGTTGCCATTCATTTTGAACAAGCCATTCCAACACGTAACGATCACCGACATTGGCACGGGCGAACGGAATATCTAGCGCGTTTAACTTGTGCTCCAACGCAAGATTGGTCATCAGCGTACCGACCACACCACCTTGAAAGGTACCCGCAGCCTTGCGCGCCACAGTAATAATATAAAGCAACTGGTCGCCATCTAATAACTTACCATGGCTATCCACCATCATAACTCTGTCACCATCGCCGTCAAATGCGATGCCCAGATCCGCCTGATGCGCGACGACTGCTTTCTGCAACGCCTGCGGGTGGGTAGAGCCAACCTCATGATTAATATTCAAGCCATCCGGCTGATTACCAATCACGACGATTTCAGCACCTAGCTCGTGGAATACCGGCGGTGCCACGTGATAGGTTGCGCCGTGAGCACAGTCCAACACGATTTTTAACCCGCGCAGATCTAAAGTGTTTGGGAAGGTACTTTTACAAAATTCGATATAACGTCCGGCGGCATCATCAATGCGGCGCACTTTGCCCAGTTTGGCAGATTCCATTACCTGCATCGGTTTATCGAGCTCAGCTTCAATCGCATGTTCAATGTCGTCTGGTAATTTAGTACCTAAACTTGAGAAGAACTTGATGCCGTTATCGTAAAAAGGATTATGTGAAGCTGAAATCACAATGCCAGCTTGTGCACGCAAAGCACGCGTTAGATACGCCACTGCTGGCGTCGGCATTGGGCCCGTCATCAGCACATCCACGCCCGCAGCAGATAAACCCGCCTCTAATGCAGACTCCAGCATATAACCTGAGATACGCGTGTCCTTACCAATCAAAACCGCAGGGTGTGCACCTTTGGCCAAATGGCTTTCCATACTCGTCAGCACGCGACCAGCTGCATAACCCAAGCGCATTACAAAATCTGGTGTAATTGGTGCATCACCTACGCGACCACGAATACCATCAGTACCGAAATATTGTTTACTCATGTTTTTTATCCGTTTTTATTGTATTGCCGTTACGACTTTTAATGCATCTACCGTTGCTTTCACATCATGCACACGCAGTATTTTAGCGCCTTTCATGGCAGATATCACGGAAGATGCGATTCCTGCATACAGGCGCTGCTGTTCATCGCCACCTGCAATCTTTCCAAGTACAGCCTTACGGGAAAGACCCACCAATAATGGTTGGCCGATAGCGACTAGCTGATCTAAGTTTTGTATCAATGCGATGTTATGTGCAGTTGTTTTACCAAAACCAAAACCTGGGTCTAACATGATGCGTTCTTTAGAGATGCCATGCCCCAATGCAGCGTTCATTCGCTCAATCAAAAAGCTCTTCACCTCTACGACTACATCTTCATAATACGGGTCCAACTGCATGGTTTGTGGTGTGCCTTGCATGTGCATCAAACATAGCCCTACTTTACTGTTGGCAACAATGTCCAATGCGCCCTCTTCTTGCAATGCTCGCACATCATTCACAATGTCAGCCCCAGCCGCAATCGCCTCACGCATCACTTCTGGCTTATATGTATCAATGGAAATTGGCACTGTTGATAATTTACTGAGCGCTTGAATCACTGGAATCACACGATGGAGTTCTTCTTCCAAGCTCACTGGTGTTGCCCCCGGGCGAGTAGATTCACCGCCTATATCGAGGATATCGGCTCCCTCTGCTATCAATTCAAGGGCATGCTCAATGGCAAGTTCAGCTTTGCTAAATTTGCCACCATCCGAGAAGGAGTCAGGTGTCACATTCACGATGCCCATGACATGCGGGCGATTGAAATTTAGTTGATATTTTCCACAAAGAAATTGCATAAAACATTATACCCAACAAAAAAGGCTAGTGAACCAGTTGAGGTTATCTAGCCTTTGTAGCAGCCGAAAAATCGACTAATTAAGTTTTAGCAGTCGGCTGCGGATTTGGCGCTATCGTAGTACCTGATGAGCCATTATCGCGCGGCGGATTTGCCTTACCCTGTGTTGGCTTAGGTGGACGCACTGGGATGCCCGCCATAATATCGTTAATCTGATCAGCATCAATCGTCTCAAACTCCATCAAAGCCGCTGTCATTGCTTCTACCTTGTCGCGGTTATCTTCCAACAACTTACGTGCGATAGCGTATTGTTCATCCAATATACGACGAATCTCCGCATCTACTTTCTGTTGTGTCGCTTCAGAAATAGTTTTAGAGCTCATGTTACCAAAGAATGAATCTTGGCTATCACCCGCATAGACCATGGTACCCAATGCATCAGACATACCGTAACGCGTCACCATATCACGTGCTAATTTAGTCGCACGGTCAAAGTCATTTGAAGCGCCTGTAGACATTTGATGCATGAAAATCTCTTCGGCAATACGACCGCCAAATAAGATAGATATCTCTTCGAGCATCTTGTCTTTATAGTTACTGATACGGTCAAACTCTGGTAACTGCCAAGTCAAACCTAACGCCCAGCCGCGTGGCATGATAGTGACTTTATGCACAGGATCAGCTTTCGGCAACAACTTAGCAATCACCGCATGACCAGATTCATGGTAAGCCGTATTGCGGCGCTCATCTTCACGCATCACCATAGATTTACGCTCTGGGCCCATGTAGATTTTGTCTTTGGCGTCTTCAAAATCCTGCATATCCACAGTACGTTTATTGCGACGCGCTGCAAACAAAGCGGCCTCGTTGACTAAGTTAGCCAAATCGGCACCTGAGAAACCCGGTGTACCGCGTGCCAAGATGTCTGCTTTAACATCCGCATCAATAGGTACTTTACGCATATGCACCATCAAAATCTGCTCACGGCCCTTGATATCAGGCAATGACACCACGACTTGACGGTCAAAACGACCTGGACGTAATAGCGCTTTATCCAGAACATCTGCACGGTTGGTTGCCGCAATCACAATGACACCTGAATTATTGTCAAAACCATCCATCTCAACCAACAACTGGTTAAGTGTCTGTTCACGTTCATCATTACCGCCACCAGTACCGGCACCGCGATGACGACCTACCGCATCAATCTCATCAATGAAAATAATGCATGGTGAGCTTTTCTTCGCTTGCTCGAACATATCACGCACGCGAGATGCACCCACACCAACAAACATCTCAACGAAGTCAGAACCTGAAATCGTAAAGAATGGTACTTTAGCCTCACCCGCAATAGCGCGTGCCAGTAAAGTTTTACCTGTACCTGGAGGCCCAACCATCAATATACCGCGTGGAATACGGCCACCGAGCTTTTGAAACTTAGTAGGGTCACGCAAAAACTCAACGATTTCTGTAACTTCCTCTTTAGCCTCATCACAGCCAGCCACATCAGCAAACGTGGTTTGGTTAGAATTTTCATCTAATTGACGTGCTTTACTTTTACCGAAAGAGAACGGACCGCCACCTTTGCCGCCACCTTGCATCTGGCGCATAAAGAATATCCATACGCCAATCAAGAGAATCATTGGGAACCAGGATACGAAGATGCTCATGAACACAGACTGCTCTTCTTCTGGCTTCGCTTCTACAATGACATTGTTTTTGAGTAGGTCAGATACCAACCAAGGATCTGTTGGTGAATAGGTATTGAATTTCTTACCTTCATGCGTTGTGCCATGAAGTACGCGGCCATCGATTTGCACTTTAGCAATACGGCCATCTTTAACTTCTTGGATAAATTGTGAATATACGATTTGGTTGTCAGCGCTATTTTTAACGCCGGACAAATTGAAAATCGCCATCATTACCATGGCAATTGCCAACCAAATGGCAATATTCTTAAATATATTGTTCAAAATCTCATTCCTTTTTCAAAAAGGGAAAATTAATTAACCTAGTTGCTTATCTAACCAAACTGCTAATAACTACCAAATAACTAACTTAAGCGCTTTACGATTTTAATCTTAAATTACAGTTTAGGTAACTGAACTCTGTTATTCATTAAGGCTTACGACCCAGGCCTAGCAAATAAACTTCACTACTTCTATCACGAGATGCTTTTGGTTTGCGCGTCACAACCTTATCAAACATCTGACGCATGCTATGCAAAATCTCATCAAACCCCGCACCTATAAATACCTTGACCAAGAAATTACCGCTTGGTTTCAGCCAGTCCTTACTAAACTCCAAGGCCAACTCAGTTAAATACGCTGCACCTGCTTGGTCTACACTGGCAATACCTGAGATATTGGGTGCCATATCTGCAATTACAAGGTCAACTTGCTTATTATTTAATTTTTCTTCAAGCAACTTTAGTATGGCTTCCTCCCTAAAGTCACCTTGAATGAATTCAACGCCATTGATAGGTTGCATGTCCAGTAAATCTAGTGCAATGACGCGGCCTTGACCTTTTAAACGCTGCACCACAACTTGTGACCAACTACCAGGGGTCGCGCCTAAGTCCACAATAGTCATCCCAGGCTTAATGAGCTTGTCTTTATCGTCAATCTCAATCAACTTATAAGCCGCACGGGCTCTATAACCCTCTTTTTGTGCACGCTTCACAAATTCATCGTTCACATGCTCTTGCATCCAAGCTTTGCTGGAAGGTTTTAGTTTCATCTGTTAAACTGCTCGCCTTTATAAATCAATAAGATAACACTTGTGAATTCAAAACAAATTAGCTACTTACGTGGCCTTGCACACAGCTTAAACCCAGTCGTCATGATAGGCAACAACGGCCTTACAGAGAGCGTTTTGAAAGAAATTGACGTCAACCTTAACGCGCATGAACTCATTAAAATCAAAGTGATGAGTGATGACCGTGAATTACGCACGCAGATGTTGGCAGAGATTTGTGCTAAATCTAATGCGATTGCAGTTCACCACATTGGCAAGCAATTAATTGTTTATCGTAAATCTGCAGATAAACCAAAAATAGTAATTCCACAAAAGTAAGCGTCCTCAGAAGTAAGCCGGCAAAATAGCATTGCAATTGCTTTGCTATTGTCTCGCCTTTAATACCACGATAAACCCTAATAAGCATTGCACCACATAAGCAATGCTTGCAACACCATGCCAAGTTCTAAATCGGCTGGAAAATACACTTTGCATCACATCGCTTGGGAATGCACTCGCCTTTAATTGTGCTAACAGTGGCTGAATTCCGAAATGACCTGCTAATACAAGTAGCAGCATTACAAATACTGCCCAGAAAAAACCTTGTTTAAGCGCAGATGTGCCATAGCTTAGCAAACGTTGAATCAATAAGTAAAAGCCTGCAAACAAACCAAGATAAGA
>DATHXI010000067.1:0-2337 GCA_035459705.1 Methylotenera sp.
TAGCCATTGCACCGCATCGCTGATGCTATCGACGTATTCTTGTTCTTCTTTTTCCGGGTTGGTGTCATCAAAACGCAGATGGCATACACCACCGTAATCGCGCGCCAAACCAAAGTTCAAAAAGATACTTTTGGCATGTCCAATATGCAGATAGCCATTAGGCTCGGGTGGGAAACGGGTACGAATCTTTGCAGGATCTGGCTGACCGGTTGCTTGATGCGTTGCATCGCCCGGGCTGCCTGCCCATTTTTTAGTGGCGTATTTGTTATCGGCTAAATCGTGCTCAACAATGGCACGGATAAAGTTGGATGCTGGTGGAATGGGTGTTTTTTCTGCTGACATAAATGTTTTGTATAGTTTTTATAATCTAATAATCACGATATTTTACACGCTTGGACTTATATATGGGCTGCTTTGATTCACAAAGCAGCAGTCTTGCTTATTAGCTGCTGTGATAAACTTCACTTCAATATGAATGCCCTAACCTTTCCTATTTTAAGACTACTCACAGATGGCAAGTTCCACTCTGGGGAGGACATTGCCAGCCACTTTAACACTAGCCGCGCAACGGTATGGAATGCCATACAGGATGCAGAAAAGCTCGGTATCGAAGTTTTTTCAGTGCGCGGACGTGGCTATAAGCTGCCGCAACCGATTACCTTACTAGATGAACAGGCTATTTTGAACGCGATTGGCGAACAGCGCGCTTGGTTCAAGTTAGAAGTGCATGACCATCTGGAATCTACCAATTCCTACTTGATGAAAAAATCGAGCTCTGGCGAAGCGCATGCCACATGCGTGGTAGCCAACCTGCAAACTAAAGGCCGCGGCAGACGCGGTCGTACTTGGCAAGCAGGCTTGGGTGCCAGTTTAACCTTCTCTTTGCTATGGCGCTTTCAATGCGGCGCTTCGGCGTTATCAGGATTAAGCTTGGCCGTTGGTGTAGCGCTAATTCGGGCCTTGCATGAGTTAGGCTTCATTCAAGCGCAGCTCAAATGGCCAAATGATGTACTGATTGGTCGCGAGAAATTAGCAGGCATTTTGATAGAGTTGCAAGGCGACATGGAAGGGCCAAGTGCAGCGGTGATTGGCGTAGGAATCAACTTGAAACTTCCCACCAATATCAAACAACAGATTGACCAGCCTGCGATTGATTTGGATAGCGTCACCACTCAGAACATTAACCCTAATGCCTTACTTGGCATACTGCTCAAACACTTGGCGGCAATATTGAGCAATTTTGAACAACATGGCTTTGCTCATGTACGTGATGAGTGGATCAAACATCACGCCTATCATCAAAAATCGGTTCGCATGCTGCATCCTGATGGTCGCGAAACCACAGGCACGGCGATTGATGTGGCTGAAGATGGTATTTTGCTGGTGAAAACCAGTTTGGGTGAGCAACGTTTTTCTTCGGGCGAAATCAGCTTACGGGGGTATGAATAATGACTACTTTAGCGATTGATGCAGGCAATACACGCGTTAAATGGGGCTTGTTTGACCAATCAGGTAGCTTGCTTGAACATGGTGTGTGCATGCATGCTGAGCTACCTAACTTACGGCTACCCACTGCCCATGAAGCGATGATTTCAAATGTAGCAGGTAGTGCAATTGAAACGCAGCTTAAAAGATCATTAATCAATACTGCAAAAATTCACTGGGTAACATCACAGGCCTCCGCTTGCGGTGTGAAAAATGGCTATACGAAACCGGAGACGTTGGGCACGGATCGTTGGGCTGCGCTCATTGCGGCTTGGAATATCAAACATGCGCTATGTGTGGTGGTGAATGCAGGCACCGCGGTCACCATAGATGCCCTTACTGGTGACGGTGAGTTTATTGGCGGCATGATTCTGCCAGGGCTGGATTTGATGCAACAAAGCTTAGGGCTGGCAACAGCACAATTGCCTACCCTTTGCGCCCCACCGACACTAGACTCGAGCGTCTTTGCCAGCAATACGGCAGATGCGATTCATGCTGGTGCTTTGCATGCGATCTCCGGTGCAGTTAATCAAATGACGCAAGCGCTGCAAATTCATAGCAAGCAAGAACCGACTGTTATCATCAGTGGCGGCAACGCTGATGCTATAAAAGAACACCTGACGAGTGACGTGACAAAACAAGTATTAATCGTTGATAATCTGGTTTTACAAGGTTTGTATTTACTAAAAAACTTTACGCAAAGCGATTCTCGATGAAATGGTTGGTTTGGTTATTATTACTACTTAATTTGGGCTTATTGGCTTACTTTAATCAAGACCGTTTTTTACCAGCCACACCTCAACTCAAGCAGGCTGAAATTAACCCCGAAAAAATTACCGTTTTAAACCAAAA
>DATHXI010000068.1:0-17267 GCA_035459705.1 Methylotenera sp.
TAACTTATTGTTGTGATTTGATATTTCTTGCATTTTTTACGGTATTATGCAAAATATACTTCAAGGTGTAATTTAAGCGATAAGTTGGGAGTTAACTACGCCGTGGCAAATAATAAACAAATACTACCGCTATTGTGCATGCTGCTTGTGTTGAGCATGTCGGCATGTGCTCACAAATCAAAAGTCCAGCCATCAAAAGGCCATATCGATGGCCAAAACGCATCACCCAGTCAGGTTCTATCTAAATCATCCCTAGATAAATCCATAGATAAGTCATCTACAGCTGCAAGCATTCCCAAGCCTGTCACTAACAATATTTACTTGCCACCACCCAAACCGAAAGCCAAAGAACAGACTTACAGCATCGTAGTGTATGACACACCGGTGAAAGAGGTGTTATTCGCTATCGCGCGTGACAGTAAGCTCAATGTGGATATCCATCCTTCCATTCAAGGACGCGTAACCTTGAATGCGGTTGATCAAACCTTGCTTGCCATCTTAGAACGTTTGTCTAAACAAGTGGATTTAACTTATAAAATCCAGAATAACATACTGAGTATTGCGCCTGATTCTCCAGTCCTTAGAACCTACCAAATTAATTACGTCAATATGCAGAGAACGACTAAAGGAGGAATTAGTGTTGCAAATGAAATTGCATCAGCAAACGCAGCAAGCACTTCAGGACAGCAAACTAACTCAGCTGGCAGTTCTAATAGGTCACAAACTTCTGTTGAATCTGAATCAAAAAATTACTTTTGGGATTCATTAATTCAAAACATTAAAGATATCCTAGCGGAGAGTGATAAAGAGGTGCTAGTAAATCGTTTGGGCTCTGATACAAGGCTTCAAGCACAGTACGATGCTCAAGGTCGTGGTACGGGATATGCTGCTGTTGGCTCACCGAAAAATGGTGGGAATGTTAATAATTCGAATAGCAACTCAAATAATCAAAATAATGTTGGTGGTTCAGGCTCAGGTGGCATTAGTGGGTCTGGAGATCAAAATATCCAGGGTGCGCTAAATGAGAATTCTGAGAAAAACCTTAAAGAATATAAAACATTATTTGCTGCATCTGTTATCGCTAATAAAGAAACAGGAGTTTTAAGTGTAAGAGCGACTCAAAGACAACACGAGAGCATACAAGAGTTTATTGATAAAGTGCAGTCTGGTGCTAGACGCCAAGTTTTAATTGAGGCTTCCATTGTAGAAATTACTTTAAATGATCAGTATCAGGCGGGCGTAGATTGGAGCCGTTTAGGTTCGGACGGTATATTAAATGGATTTACATTCCAACAAAATTTATTAGGAACGGATCCTATATCTGTAAGCCCGCTAGCAATTACAGCAGCACCAATTGTTGCTTTAGGATATAACAAATCAACTGCCATAGGGGATTTGGCGGCGTCAATTCGATTATTGCAGACATTTGGTAATACCAAAGTCCTTTCAAGTCCTAAGTTAATGGTACTAAATAGTCAAACAGCTATCCTTAAGGTGGTTGATAATTTAGTTTACTTTACCGTACAGTCACAAATCTCACAGTCATCAGTTCAAGGAGCCAATAATTTACAATCAATTACAACAACTCCACATACTGTACCGGTAGGTGTATGGATGACAGTTACACCACAAATAAATGAAAATAGCGCAGTGACTTTGAATGTCCGCCCAACAATAGCACGTCAGGTTGGTTTGGGGGTGAGAGATCCCAATCCTAGTTTAGGTGAAATAGTTAGCAGAATTCCACAAATACAAGTGCGTGAGATGGAGTCTATGTTGCAAGTAAACAGCGGCAATACAGTTATCTTGGGTGGGTTGATGCAGGATGAAATAAATAATACCGATAATGGAATACCAGGTTTGATGGAAGTTCCTGTTGTTGGTAAGGCATTCAGCGCCAAAAACGATTCAGCGAGAAAAACAGAATTAGTGATTTTTTTGCGCCCTACAGTAATCACTAACGCCAGTCTGGAAAGCGATGAATTGGCTAACTATAAACAGTATCTTCCTTCACAGCAGTTAGAGAAAACGCTACAGACCGATGATGAAAGGTAAGCTTCAAGATGAGTTTACTGATTAAAGCATTAGATAACGCTGAAAAAAACAAACATGCTGCGAAAAGTAAAAAGCAAGCGGTTGAGCGCATTGTTGAGGCACCTCTACCTTTAGAGCTAACACCTATCGAGCCTAAATCAATTGCAGAATCTAATCAGGTACCAACAGAAAACTCTATTGAGCAATTTGCAGAAGAACTTTCAACAGAATCGGTAGAAAAACCTGAAGTTGCAGCAGAGCCAGAGCCTGCATCTGATGGTGGTTTATCATTAGAGGAAGAGGCGGGTCTAACTACACCATCTACCACCGCTGACAAATACGATAGACCTAAGTCAGGTATGAACAAAGCCACTGTTCAGTCAAGCGTTCAATCCAATGCATTGAAGGGCAACTTACAAGAGGCGCAGGAGGAGGCTAAGCCTAAAACTGCAAGTACAGTTCCTATGCCTACGGCGCCGATTTTTCAACCACAACCGGCTGCGGTTGAGGCGAACCAGAAAGCTGCAGCAAAAGTTTTTGTAGCGAATCAGGCTGTTAAAACGCCAAGTTCCAAATATGCATTAGTGTTATTGGGTGTTGCAGGTGCACTGATGATATGGCTCAGTATGCAAGGTTATAGCTACATCAAAACCTTATTGGCACCCGATGTCGTGATAGTTAAACCTGCTATGCCATTACCCCCAGTTGTAGCTAATGAATCCCCCCAGGATGCGTTGGCCACATTACCACAAGACATGGCAGTTAATGAAGAGGGTGCCGTCACAGAAGAGGTGGCCGCTGCTAGCGGTGATCAAAATACCAGTAACCAAACAGCCGATAAATCGACTGTTGTAGAAGCAAAAGAAGCAGAGCCTAAAGTAGAGATGCAATCCCGTAGCAACATGTTTGTTGCTGAGAACGAGTCGCCCAAAACAACACGTAATAAAAAAGCTAGGAATAATGATGATGCATCGCTGACTGATAGTGAATCATCACTAAAACGAGAACCATTACAATTGACTAGCAAGGTTGCGTCATCAGGTGTTGACCCAACTTTACTTGCTGCGTATCAGGCATTTAATCGCGGTGAATACGCGTTAGCCCAACAGCAGTACCGACAAGTATTGCAACGTGACGTACGTAATATTGATGCCTTGCTAGGTATGGCGGCAATCGCACAACGGCAGGGTCGAGATGCAGATGCTGCAGGATGGTTTCAGAAGGTGCTGGAGATTGAGCCTAGAAACACAATCGCACAATCTGCAATGATGAATACGCAAAACAGTAGTGATATCGTGGGTACTGAAAGTCGCATTAAAAGCATGCTGGTACAACAGCCGGAAGGCGCAAATCTACATGCTGCGCTGGGCAATCTATATGCGGAACAAAATCGCTGGGCATTAGCACAAGATGCATATTTTAATGCAAGCCGATTTGCACCGAACAATGCAGACTACGCATTTAATCTGGCGATTAGTCTGGACCAATTAGGTAAGTCTAATCTTGCGTTAAAACAATATCAGCGAGCTTTAGATTTGCTCAATCAATCAGGTGCTTCTAGCCCCGATAGAGTGCTGTTGGAAGCAAGGATTCAAGCGCTACAATAATCGAACGATTATTAACTATAACAATAGTCAGATAACGTAATGCAATACATGATTTTTATAACTCACATGGCAGCACTCAATTTAATGGATCATTTCAAGGCAAAGGCTAAAGCGCATGGCTGAGCAAAGACGTAAGCTCCGCTTAGGCGAGCTCATGGTGCAGCAGGGGCTGATCAGTCAAGATCAGTTACGCATTGCACTGATTGAGCAAGAGCAGAATGATCTGCCATTAGGCCGTCAATTAGTGCGCTTGGGCTTCGTGACCGAAGCGATGGTGCGCGATATCGTTGCGCATACGATTGGTCAGGAAAGTGTCGATTTGTCGACCGTGGTGGCAGATATTGAAGCTTTGCAAATGGTGTCGGAAGACTTTTCTCGCCGCTATCATTTGTTGCCAGTGGCCTATGAGGATGCGACCAAAACCATGGTGGTTGCCATGGCTGACATGTTTAACGTGGTCGCACTGGATCAACTGCGTGCCATGTTGGGTGGTCAGATACAACTCAAACCTGTACTGGCAGCCGAAGCGCAACTGGAAGAATTCATTGACCAATTCTATGGTTATGAACTTTCTGTTGATGGTATTTTGCGTGAAATCGAAACAGGTGAAATCGATTATCAAAGTTTAGCGGCTGATGGTGATGAGTATACGCAGCCTGTTGTGCGATTAGTTGGTGCGTTGTTAATGGACGCTGTGAAACGTGGCGCATCAGATATTCACTTCGAGCCAGAGTATGCATTCTTACGCATCCGCTACAGAATCGACGGTGTGCTACAGCAAATTCGTAGCTTACATAAAAGCTACTGGGGCGGTGTGGCAGTGAGGCTTAAAGTCGTCAGCGGACTTGATATCGCAGAAACGCGCGCACCGCAAGATGGCCGGTTGAACATGAATCTATGCGGACGTCCTATTGATTTCAGGGTGTCTACACACCCGACGATTCATGGTGAAAATATCGTATTGCGCGTGCTGGATCGTGAAAAGTCCATCATACCGATGGAGCGCATGGGTTTACGACCCTCGACATTGGACGAGTTGCAGCTCATGATGACGCGTCCTGAAGGCATATTGATTGTCACTGGCCCTACCGGTAGCGGTAAAACTACCACGTTGTACTCATTGCTATCGCATCAAAATACCGAAGCGGTGAATATCATGACACTGGAAGACCCGGTTGAGTACCCGGTGACGATGATGCGGCAAACTTCGGTGGCTGAGGTGAATAAAGTCGATTTTGCTAACGGTATTCGTTCCATCATGAGGCAAGACCCGGACATTATTTTAGTGGGTGAGATTCGTGATGAAGACACCGCAACCATGGCGTTTCGCGCCGCGATGACTGGGCATCAGGTATTCAGTACTTTGCACACCAATTCTGCGTTAGGGGCTTTCCCGCGCTTGGCTGATATCGGTATTTTGCCTGACATCATGGCAGGCAATATTATCGGCGTAGTAGCACAGCGTCTGGTACGGGTATTGTGCCCACATTGCAAGGAATCCCACCAGCCAGATGACCTTGAACGTAAGATACTTCGCCTAAAAGCAAGCGATAAACCGCAGATTTATAAACCTAAAGGTTGCAAGCGCTGCAACCAAAATGGCTACCGTGGGCGCATGGCGATTATTGAGTTGCTACGGATAGATAGTGATATGGATTCGCTGATTTCACGTCGTGCGCATTTAGATGAGCTGCAAAAATTAGCATTCGATAAAGGTTTTGTGACGCTGGCAGAAGATGGTGTGCGTCGTATTCTAGAAGGCTATACCAGCATAGCAGAAGTGATGCGCGTCATTGATTTGACCAGTCGCATGAACGCAAGCCAAGTAAGCCAAATAAGTACTTATGCCATCATTTAACTATAGAGCGGTTGATAAAATAGGCCAGTTAGCAATGGGGCAGATGGATGCGCTCAATGAGGTGGATCTGGAGATTCGCCTAGAGCACATGGGCTTGGACTTGATTACATTTCGGCCGGCAAAAAAATCAACCAGCTTGTTTAATCGCAACAAAGTCAGTAATCAAGACCTGGTGATGTTCTGTTTTCAGCTAGAGCAGTTGAGCAGTGCAGGTGTACCGCTACTTGAGTGCTTGAATGACTTGAGAGAGAGCAATACCAATCCATACTTCCAGAAAGTGCTAGGCGCCATCAGCGCTGAAGTTGAAGGCGGAAAAATGCTATCGCAAGCGTTAGCGGAGCACCCAAGTGTATTCAGCGATGTATTTGTGAGCCTGATTGATGCAGGCGAGCAAACGGGCCAGCTGCCAGTAGTGTTTAATAATTTATTCAATACCATCAGGTGGCAAGATGAGTTGATGTCACAGACCAAAAAATTGCTGGCATACCCTGCATTCGTCGCTGTGGTTGTGCTCGGTGCTGTAGCGTTCCTGATGAGTTATCTTGTGCCACAAATGGTATCGTTCTTGCGCAATATGGGGCAAGAGCTACCTTGGAATACTAAGCTGTTGATTGCTATGTCTAATGCATTTGTCAATTATTGGTGGCTAGTGATTGGTGTGCCAATTCTGATTGTGATTGGCATAGCTGCTTATATTCAAAGCAATCCGCTAGCGCGTTATCGGTTTGATATGGTCAAGTTAAATTTACCGATCACCGGGCCGATCTTGCACAAAATCATCATGGCGCGCTTTGCACGTTATTTCGCACTGATGTATCAAACGGGCATTCCAATTTTAGATGCAATCAAAATTTGCGAAAACATTGTAGGTAACCGTGTAGTGGCAGATGCATTGAGTAGGGCGCATGCACAAATTAATGCAGGTGATTCCATGAGCGAAAGTTTCCGTAATGCAGGTTTATTTCCACCGTTAGTCGTGCGTATGATTAAAGTGGGTGAAAATACGGGTGCCTTAGATAAGTCATTGCTTAACATCAGTTATTTCTATGACAGGGATGTGAATGATTCAATGCAGAAAATGCTCAAGATGATAGAGCCTGCACTCACTGTGTTATTAGGCGGCATACTTGCATTTATCATGTTCTCGGTGCTAGGCCCAGTGTATGACTCCTTCAGTAAGCTTAAATTTTAAGTCATATCAATGATGAAAAGCAGCTTAAACAGAATAGTGTTATGCGCCACCGCCCACAACTTGCTGGCAGGGCTCTGGTCCGCAGGTAAATTGCAAGGCAATCAGGTTTTTACGAATGATGATGGCGGGCATGCAGCATTCACGGAGTTTTTGCAGCAACATCCTGCTACGCCTGTATATCTGATTGCAGATGCAGTCGAAGAAGATTACCGGCTGGAAAGCCTGCCACATACTAGCGGTGGCGCTAAGCGCGAGCTTATAGAGCGCAAGCTTAATCAGTTCTATCGTGGCTTAGAATACCGTACAGCGCACTTTATCAACCGCAGTCCAGATAAACGTAAAGACGATAGATTTCTATTCGTAGCGTTGAATAATGACGAGTTCTTGCAAGCGTGGGTCAAGATCATTGAGTCGGTAGAGGCAGAACTGGTTGGCGTGTACCTACTGCCCATGCTAAGTCAAGTATTGGTGCGGCAACTAAAATTGATGGCACCACATATTTTGCTATGTGAGAAATTGTCATCTGGTTTACGTCAAACTTACTTACATAATGGCCGCTTGCGCATGAGTCGTTTGGTATCGAATGTACCAAATGCCGCAAATCAGTTGGGTTATTTTTATCTGGTTGAAACTGAAAAAACGCGGCTTTATTTAATCAGCCAGCGCTTTATCTCACGTGAAACACCACTTAATCTGGTGTTTGTGAGTGTAGATGGCGACACACAACAAATTAGTCGTGGCATTAGTCAGGAGCAAGGCCTGGAGTGCTCAGATGTCAATTTGAGCCCATTTGTAAAAAATATGGGTTTGCCAGCCAGCCTTATTCATCAGATGCCCGAGTTGTTGCACATGCATCTGCTTGCTACCGGGTATTCGGTAGATAACTTGGCACCCACCAGACTTACTAAACAATACCAGTTCGGTAAGATTCAGCAGAGTATCAAAATAGCGACTGTAGTTTTGAGTGTCGTTGGTATAAGTGTCGCTGCTTTTATATTCAAGCAAGCCTTGGGTTATAAAGCCGACTTTAATCAAGCTACGCAAGACACGCAGATACAACAGCATCGCTATGATGAAGTTGCCAAGGACTTTCCAGTGACCTCAATTGGCGCTACCGATCTGAAAACGGCAGTTGATATCGACAAGACCATTGCGAGCTATCCAAAATCACCACGGCGCGTCATGCAAGTGGTGAGTGCAGCATTAGAAAAGTCACCTGAAGTACAACTGAATAGGTTACGTTGGTTGCTCACTAATGATATTAATGTCAAAGATGACGATAAATCGATTACGGTAGCAGTACCTACTGCTAATAACCAGCAGGTTAATCAGGCAGTTGCAATAGACCTAACTAAATTGAACGAATTAGGTTTTGTTACGGCTGAAATAGCGGGCTTCACAGGAGATTACCGAGGTGCGCTTAATAGTGTGAATCGATTTGTGGCGACTTTGAGAGCCGATAATAGAGTGGCGGCAGTAGAGGTGTTGCAAGAGCCGGTGAATGTGAGCTCTTATGTAGATTTGCAAGGGAGCACGACTGATGAGCAGTCTACACAAAAAGAACCGGCTTTATTTAAGCTTAAAGTTATCTTAAAAGTACCTGAGCCTATGCTAAATACAGTATCGATGGTGCAGTAACTATAATGAAATTATCCCCACAAGATTGGCGTAAACTTCAAACTCCTCTAATTGTATTAGGGGTGGTGGTCATTGTGGTGACGTTATTAATTGGTTTTGCTGAGTACTACCGTGCCAGCCAAGAACAAGCATTCCAAACGCAGCAGAACTTGCTCAATGCTGCGCGTCAGCGTTATCAGTCATCTGGTATGGAGAAAGACACGATTACTGAATATTTGCCGCAGTATCAGGCGCTCATCAATAAAGGCTTTGTAGGTGAAGAGCGGCGTATTGAATGGGTAGATGAATTGCGTGCGCAACATAAACTGCATAAGTTATTTGGTATTAAATACAGCATCAGCCAGCAAGAAGACTATAAGCCAACGTTTGCGCCGAGTTTGGGTGGGTTTATCATGCATCGTTCAGTGATGAAGCTAGACCTAGATATGCTGCATGAGGGCGATATACTGCAATTAACGGAATCATTAAGCGCAAACAAGGCTACACCATTTATGCTGCGCGATTGTGAAGTGACCAGGCTGAATGGTGGCGGGCCGTTGAGTAAGCAGCTTATTGCAAACTTACATGCAGCATGCGAGGTGGATTGGCTCACGCTCCGTGAACCCGCACCAATTCAACCGGCGGTAGTGCCTTAATGATAGTTCCGTAATGGCAAAAAAATGATGAAACTATTCTCGTTAATTACAGGTTTGTTGTTATTCAGTGGGTTTGCAACGCAGACACAAGCGGCGCCGAATGATGATTTCGGTCGTTTATTCAGTCGACCTGATGAACGCAAGAATTTAGACTATTTAAGACAAAATCAACCATTAAAAACCGTTACGCCAGCTGAAAACTTGCAGCCGGAAGACACCCTCGACGTTGCGCCACTAGAACTACCCGACCCCATAACCTTACAAGGCTACGTTAAACGCAGCGATGGTACAAAAAGCACCCTCTGGATCAATAATCAAGCGGTGCAAGAAGACAGCACGGTTGATAATGTACAGATTGGCCGACTCCACCAGCGTGGAAATAAAACTATTGGTGAAAGCCCAGATGGCTTGGACGTAAAAATTCCCGCTAACGGCAAACGAATCCGTCTCAAAGCTGGTCAAGTTTATGAGCCGGAAACTAATCAGATTAAAGAACTTAAAACGGTAGAAAAAGAAAAACAACTGAATTTAGAAGAAGCAGGCGTCATTGGAGGTAATTCTTCAACTCCAAATACGTTGGTTAATAAGCCAGAAGAAGATTAGATAGGTATGGTTAAGCGTACCAATTTAGTATTCAGTGGAGATAATTCGAGCTCTAATCAGCAAAAAGGGGCTGTCCTTATTATATTTGTTTTTGTGTTAAGCCTTGTAATGCTTGCTTATACAGTTAAATTTCTTAATCACAATGATTTGCAAGCTAGTGAGAATATAAAAACTTCCCAAGCGCTTGCAGAAGCAAAAACAGCTTTAATTAGTTGGTCTGTAAGTCATCCATTAGTGCCGGGTTTGTTACCATATCCTGATAGAAATGCTGATGCAGGTGGTTACGATGGTCTTAGTGATTGCCCAGGTGGCGTTACTCTACCTTCACATCTTATTGGACGGCTGCCATGGAAAGGTGGAGACTATGATGATTGTAACAATCTGCTCAGTGGATTAGGGCATGAGTTTACTGATGCAAGTAATGAGCCACTGTGGTATGCAGTATCACAAAACTTACTTCATATTTACTCACCTACTGGAGATCCTTTCATCAATCCAAATGTCATAGATAACCCTCCTTACGGCTCTTGGTTGAATGTATATGATAAGGACGGCCAGCTTATATCTGACAGAGTTGCCGCAGTTATCATTGCGCCTGGTGCGCCATTTGATGATCAAGATCGATCAAGTGGAGTAGCGGACGCTACTAATTATTTGGACACGTTTAATTTGCAAGCAGGTGGGGGAGCGAAATCAAACAGAACTTACTCTGCTGCCGATGAAGATTTTTATATGGGGGAGGATTCACGTAGTGTGCGCTCGGATAATGCTACTTATCAACAACCCTATTACTTCAACGATAAGTTGGTTTACATCACCATAGATGAATTGATGGCTGAGCTTGAAAAGCGTGTAACTGGTGAAGCTCGCAAGGCACTGCAAAGGTATTATGCTAACCAGAGTAGCTATCCACATGCCGCAAAGTTAGGAGCCACAACCAATTATAGTTGCGATGGTTCAAGCTTGAAGGGGTTTTTACCTACTGAGTCTAAAAATACGAGTTGCTCATGTACCTGGGGAACCACAAGAACATGCACCTGCCCCTTTACCAATGTGAGTTCCATCAGTTTTACCAGGAGTTCTAGCACGTTTTCAGCAACCAATGTTTCAGGCGCTTGTTCACGGTCGTCTACATCGACCAGTACTTGTGTATGCACTGGTGCTGGTTATTGCAAAGATGCTGGGTCAACACAGACATTCACCTGTCTTTCAACCGGTGAATGTACGTCTACTACTGCTGGAAAATATACATTTTCTGGTACTTTTAATACTCAATCAGGAATATGTACTTTTCCCGTGGTCGCCCCTTCGGGGTGTAGTAGCAATGATAGTGTTAGCTGTACTCAATTGGGCGCCAGTGTAAGTGCTGGGACGTTTGCTTTTAATGCATGTTCAGATCAGCCTTTCAATTCAGTGACCACTAACTCGCAATTGCCAGCATGGTTTACGCTTAATAATTGGCAGGACTATATTTACTATGACGCAACATCAACATCAACATTAACAGTAGGTGCCAAGACAGGAGTTCAGGCTCTATTAATTTCATCTGGTTCATCAATCATCACTTCACCTTTTGCTGCATCTAAGGTAAGTGCTCAATCTCGGCCTTCTTGTAGCTTGGCGGAGTATCTGGATAGTGTTGAGAATACCAATAGCGATGGAATTTTTGATGCGGTAAATACAATGAGAAAATCTACTTATAATGACCAGATGTTTATTGTGGCACCATGAATATGAAAAATCTGCTTAAGCCAATTTATTCTAAAGGCTTTACCCTAGTCGAAATGGCCGTGGTACTTGTAATTATCGGCCTTGTAATAAGTGGCCTGCTGGTTTCGCTTACTGCCCAGGTTGAGCAAAAAAGCTTTAATGAAACTAGGGCTACTATTGATAATGTTAAAGAAGCGTTACTAGGGTATGCCATGGCAAATGGGAGATTTCCGTGTCCGGCAGCTACGCCAGCATCCGGGGTTACTGCGGTAGAAGCATTTGCAGGTGGCGGTAATGCTACAAATGGTCTTTGCGCACAGTTTTACAATGGTTTTGTTCCAGCAGTTACGCTCGGACTTTCACCAATAGATACCAGTGGTTATATTTTGGATGGTTGGGACAACCCAATTAGATACGCAATATTCGACTTATCAGATGGTACTGCAAGCACATCGCTGCTTACAGAAACTAATGGTATCAAAAATGCTAATTCCGGCTCTACAGATGCGGATGCTTCATGCAGCACAGAAAATGGCATGAGTTACGTGGGTTGTAAGTCTTTAATATTTGTTTGTGACGCATCGCCAGCCGCTGGTGGTGCGGCAGCGGTAGATTGTGGCACTGCTACTTCATTGTCAACCAGTACTGCAAGTACGACCGCAGCACCAAGGGGAGGCGTAATTTTAGTAGTTTATTCCACTGGTAAAAACACGGCTACGGGCGGTACTGGTGACGATGAAGCAGCCAATCTAAATACTGACGCAATTTTTGTAAGTCACGTGCCTTCTGCAGTGGGCGCTACGAACGGAGAGTTTGACGACATCGTTGAATGGATTTCCGCGAATAGTGTCTTTGCTAAGTTAGTACAAGCAAATCAACTACCTTAATTTATGAATGACAATCAACTTTTACGTTACAGCCGCCACATTCTATTGCCACAAGTTGGCTATGAGGGCCAAGATAAACTTGTGAATAGTCATGCACTCATTGTGGGCGCAGGCGGTTTGGGTTCACCCGTGGCTATGTATCTCGCCGCGGGTGGTGTTGGTACATTGACGATTTGTGATTTTGACGTGGTTGATTTAACTAATCTACAGCGTCAAATTGTGCATACCACACCAGCGGTCGGCACCAATAAGGCTATCTCTGCACAACAGACTTTGTTTGAGATTAACCCGAGCATTACGGTGAATACGGTGTGCGTGAAGTCGACGGAAGACGAGTTTGCAAAGCTGGTGGCACAAACAGATGTGGTGATTGATTGCAGTGATAACTTTGCGACGCGTTATACCTTAAATAGGCTGTGCGTTAAGCTTAAAAAGCCATTGGTCTCAGGTGCGGCGATTGGTTTTGAAGGACAGGTGACGGTATTTGACATGCGTTCTGACACTAGCCCGTGTTATTACTGTTTGTTTCCAGATGCGGGTGAAGATGCTGAGATGCGTTGTGCTGAAAATGGCGTATTTGCGCCGCTAGTGGGCATGATAGGCACAACACAGGCCGCTGAAGCAATGAAACTATTGATGGGTATTGGCGAAAGCTTGCAAGGACGTTTGTTATTGCTAGATGCACAATCTATGGAGTGGCGCAGCATCAAGCTGGGTAAAGACCCAGCTTGTAGCGTTTGCGGTAACCACTAAACAGTACTTTTATTTGCCGCCAATTAGAGATTTCACTGCACCAACCAAGTCACCTGGCATGACGATGACTTTGCTATTTTCAGACGAAGACATTTTTTGCAAAGCGGTAATGTAGCGGTCACCCAATAAAAACATCGCGGATGCGTTATTTTCTTTCACTGCCTCAGTAATGAATTTGATAGATTCGGCAGAGGCTTTTGCAGCCACCATTTGCGCTTCAGCATCTTTGCGTGCCGCTTCTAAACGCGCTTCCGCATTCAAGATTAACGACTGTTTTGCACCTTCAGCCTCTGTCACCACTGCCACACGCTCACGCTCAGCGGCTGCTTGTCTTTCCATTGCATCCTGCATGTTAGGCGAAGGCTTGATGTCTTGGATTTCAACTGATTTAACAGTCAAACCCCAGTCGAGCGCTTCATCGGCAATCGCCGCTTTTAGCTCAGTTTTAATACGGTCACGTGAGGTAAGCGCATGATTCAATTCCATGCCACCAATAATAGAACGTAAGTTAGTTTGCACCATATTACGCATGGCTTCACGAAAGTTCTCGATACCGTATACTGCACGTTCGATATTGGATACTTTAATAAATGCTACCGCATTGGCTAAGATCACCGCGTTATCTGCGGTAATGACTTCTTGTTGAGGTATTTCTAAAATAATATCCTTAGTGGTAACTTTGTAGCTCACCTTAGTGAAAATTGGGTTAATCACATGCAAACCCGGTGATAGAACACCAGCAAATTTACCAAGGCGTTCCACTACCCACTCTTCACCTTGTGGCACGATGCGTACACCTTTGATGATGGCAACGATTACTAAAAATATGAGTACAAAACTAAATTCGGTCATGGCATCTTCCTAATGTTGGTTTTTCTTTAAAATTGCTTTTCTTGGAATTAAACTATTTTTTTGTGATTCTTAATGCATTACCTTCAACCGCTACCACAGTGGCGTCACTACCTATTTCAATTGACTCATTAGAAACAGCAGGCCACTCGCGGCTACCCATCAGGCCTTGTGTGAAGCGGATCTTGCCGTTTTGGGTAGGGCCAGCAGCTTCAATTACAGTGCCAACGCGCCCGATTTCTTCACCTTGTGCCTGGCCGACACGGGAATGTGTCTCGGTCTTTTTGTAATGAAATTTCCATATGGCTAAAGAGCCTAAAGATAATACGGCATACATGGCAAACTGTATGCCGATATGAGTATTGGGAAATGCCCACATTGCGATTGAAACACAGATGGCAGCAACACCAAACCATAATACATAAAAAGTACCAGTCGCCATTTCTACAGCGAGTAGTATTAGGCCGATTGCGCCCCATATCCACATTGCCTCAATCATACTGTTCCTCTAAGTGTTTATTGACGCAACATCTTAGCACTTTTCAATCAAGATTTATGGCAAAATCCAGCATAAAACTACTAGAAAAAAAGTGTACACTAGCAAAAACCTAGCAGGAATTTTTTGAATGAAACCCTCACTAAAGCTTAGTATTCCTAGCGACCGTAATGAGCGCTTGCACTATATCAAGCGTACGTTTCCTTCCGCTAAAGGACCAGACCTGGAATTTGCATGGGCTGGTGGTCGACTTAACGCCTTAAAGAAGCTCAATAGTATCGATGTTGATGCTTATGCCAAGAACCGCAACTTCCTGAATGGTGCCGTTACTCACCTGTCACCTTATCTCCGCCATGGTTGCCTAACGCTCAATGAGACATTCGATTCAATAAAAAAACGCTTTGGGTCACGCGCTGATAAGTTGCTGTATGAACTTACTTGGCGTGATTACTGGCGATTGGTGTGGCAAGCTCAAGGTAATGCGATCTACAGCGAGATGGAGTCGCCGAAAGTGGCGATTGGACATGCGCCTTTAGCTGAAGATATCACCGAAGGTAAAACCGGCTTGCCGTGTATGGATGCTTTCGTCAATGATCTACTCACAACAGGCTATGTGCATAACCATGCGCGCATGTGGTTTGCTAGTTATGTGGTGCATCATCGTAAGATAGATTGGCGTGCCGCCGCCGATTGGTTTGAAGCGCATTTGTTGGATGGTGATATTGCGAGTAACCATCTTTCATGGCAATGGGTGACATCGACTTTTAGCTCCAAACCTTACTTTTTTAATAAAGAGAATCTGGCTCGTTATACGGGTGAGCAATACTGCGCAAGTTGTAAAGCGGAATGTCCGTTCGATGCGAGTTATGAGGTTCTGAACGAGCGGCTATTTGATGCAACTTTAGTACCCATTGCAAAAAAATACACACTAACCCCTGTTCCTAAACAAATGATGTCTGGGCACCCCGCGATAGCGGTGTTTATACATGATGAGATGCTCACGGCCGCACACCCTTTGACTCAAAAGCCATTCCCCAAAATATTCGTGTTTGATCCGCAGATACACGGTGCGTGGTCGTTGAACCGGCTGCAATTTGTTGCAGATTGTTTGAATGAGATGGAAGGAGTAGAGGTTTGGTTTGGAGATACTTATCAGGTGCTTATGCAGCGTGGGGTGGGGCAGGTAATGACGCAAGATACACCAAATCGTAAGATTAAAGAGTTGCTAGAGCCATTTGCACCAAGATGGGAACCAGTACCCAAGTTTGTAGATATTGAAGTGAGTTTAAAACGCTTGCAACGTTTCTCACGTTACTGGGAAAAAGTAGGGCCATTGGTATTAAGCGATACTACTAAATCATAATAATAAACGGAGGAATAATGATTGTTTGGATAATCGTTGCGGTCATATTTTTGTATTTTGTGATCACTTATAACAGCTTGGTCAGTATCAAGAATAATGTTGAGAAGGCTTGGTCAAATATTGATGTGTTGCTCAAGCAGCGTCATGATGAGTTACCCAAGCTCATTGATACTTGCAAGCAATATATGCAGCATGAGCAGGCGACGCTGGAAAAAGTCATTCAGGCACGTGCACAGGTTTCTGCAGCAAATAATCAGCATGATGTGGCAGCACTTGGGGTTGCTGAAGGCGCATTGCGTGCAGGTTTAGGTAGCTTGTTTGCTGTAGCTGAGAATTATCCTGATTTAAAAGCGAACGAAAACTTTTTAATGTTGCAATCGCGTATCACCGGGCTTGAGAATCAAATTGCCGACCGCCGTGAGTTTTATAACGACAGTGTGTATATCAACAATGTGCGTATTCAGCAGTTTCCTGATTTGATTGTGGCAAAATTATTAGGGTTTGTAAGGGCAGATCTACTACAGTTTGCAAGTAGAGAGCTCGCCGATATAGACGTTAGTCAACGTTTCAACGCATAACATTTATTGTTCATGATGCGGCAAGTACTTAGTAGCTACTATGCTAATCCGCTTGCGCTGTGCGTTTATATTGGCTTAGTGGTTGCCGGTGTCTTTTTGGAATATCGCAGCCACCAACATCATGAGTTATTAGTCGCTTTGAGTTTAAGTGCCTTGGTTGCGATGTTGGCATGGGCATTTAATTTCAAACGCTTGCTTGGTATCTCAGAAATACCCACTTCCACTATTGCGGCAGCAGCTCAGGGTTATGTTGAGCTATCTGGTAAATCTAAAAGTATATTGCCAATGCGCAGCCCGATTCGCGGAGTAGATTGTGTGTGGTTCAGGATGTGGGTTTATGTACGCGATTCAAACCATATGTGGCGGTTAGCGCAATACAACGCTAGCGACCTGTTGTTTGAGATGCAAGATCTTACTGGTAGATGTCGAATCGACCCGAAAGGCGCGGAAATATTAGCTGCTAGCCGTTATGTTCGCGTGCAGAATGACCACAAATATATCGAAGATGTGTTGTTTTCCGATAAGCCTATCTATGTGTTGGGCGATTTGGATACTGGTAGCCAGATCAATACCGAAACCGAGATATATCAAGATGTTGGCAAGTTGGTCACTCAATGGAAGCGGTCGAAACTGAGGTTTTTGCAACAGTTTGATTTAAACCGTGATGGCGCTGTGGATATGCAAGAATGGGAGTTGGCGCGCGAGAAAGCTTATGCGGAAGTAAAGCTAAAGCATGAGATACGTGCTAAAAATGAGGTGCATTTAATCGCTAAACCGCGTAATAATCGTCTATTTTTGATTTCAGGTATCTCACCACACATGCTCAGACAGAATTATAAGAATTGGGCAATCGTGCATTTCATGCTTTTCAGTGCAGCGGCTATTGCCTGTATATCATTGATTGTAAGTCGTTTAGCTACATAACACACCGCTTAGCCTGTGTTAAAATGGCGGGCTATGACAAATCAAAATAACACCCAAGCAAGCCCTGCAATCAAAGAACTCGCCAAGTCGTTCGACCCTAAACAAATTGAAAGCCATTGGTATCAGTTTTGGGAGAGCAA
>DATHXI010000069.1:0-3601 GCA_035459705.1 Methylotenera sp.
TCGTTAAAAACAATAGCGTAGAAACCTTGCTAGAAATGGCAGAGAAACGCGGTCTTGCAACTGGCGTAGTCACTACAACCAGGGTCACGCATGCCACTCCGGCAGCCACTTACGCGCACACATCGCATCGCGATTGGGAAAGTAATGCGCAAGTACCACCCAACTCCAAAGTAGTGGACATTGCCGCACAAGCCGTGGATAACTTTGGTCAAAATGGCATAGGCAATGGCCTGGAAGTGCTAATGGGTGGCGGCCGTGCTAATTTTCTACCGATGGCCGAACAGGGAAAACGCACCGATGGGCGTAACTTAACTGCTGAATATCGAGCGAAATTTGGTGCTGACTATGTGACTGATAAGCAATCGCTCGCCAATATCAACCCCACCAAAACCAAGCGCCTTTTAGGCTTATTTGATAACGACCACATGCAATACGACACTGATCGTATCAACAGTCACAGCAACCAGCCTAGCCTTTCTGAAATGACCAGCAAGGCCATTGACGTGCTGGCAACCAATCCAAAAGGTTATTTTCTGATGGTAGAAGCTGGCCGCATAGACCACGCTCACCACGCCGGTAACGCTTACCGGGCGCTGGCAGACACCGTTGCCTTATCGGACGCGGTAAAGCAGACCCTAAGCAAAATCAATCTGGGTGAAACGCTCATTATTATCACTGCTGACCATAGCCATACCATGACCTTGTCTGGGTATGCCAAACGCGGCAACCCTATTTTAGACAAAGTGACTCTGCCCGGCCATGACAAACCTGCACTGGCATTGGATAACAAACCTTACACCGTCATCAATTATGTCAATGGCAAAGGCTATTTTGAAGAGATGCCAGCCGAGGCTTCTACGGATAAAACAGTTGCGCCGCAAACCGGCAGAGTTGCCGATATGTCTGGCGTTAACACCAACCAACCTGACTTTCACCAAGAAGCCAATATTCCGCTGGAACAGGAAACCCATGGTGGCGAAGATGTACAGATTTTTGCCGATGGTCCGAATGCGCAACTATTTCATGGGGTGCAGGAGCAAAGCTATATTTTTTATGTAATGAAAGATGCCTTGGGTTTGTAAGTTACTTTTGTAAGATACAGTGATCCATACTAAGATACCCTTCAACTTAAAGCTTTATGATAATTCATGCAAACCTTCGGTCTTTATATCATCGGCGATGAAATCCTCTCTGGAAAACGAGAGGATAAACATCTCAGTCAAGCCATTAACATACTAAAAATTCATGGGTTATCAGTAGCTTGGGCGCAATACCTAGGCGATGACCCTGCAAAATTAACAGCACAATTCAAACAAAGTTTTGCTACAGAAGATATTGTATTTAGCTTTGGTGGTATTGGTATTACGCCTGACGACCACACACGACAAGCTGCGGCAGAAGCGTTAAGTGTGCCAATTGAACGCCACGCGAGAGCAGTTGCTGAAATTGAAGCTCAGTTTGGTGAGGGTGCTTACCCTAAACGTGTATTGATGGCAGATTTCCCACAAGGTGCAATGCTTATCCCCAACCCTATCAACCGTGTGGCAGGGTTTGCGATTCACAATCATTATTTCCTCCCCGGTTTTCCACAGATGGCTTGGCCGATGATGGAATGGGTACTCGATACACACTACAGACATCTATTTAATCAAGAATCAATTGTAGAGTCAGCCATTTTAGTGAGTGACGCTGGTGAGAGCCAGTTAATTGACCTAATGAACGCAGTTATAAAACATCACCCCGAAACCAAGCTATTCAGCCTGCCAAAATTGGGCCCCAATAAAACTATCGAGCTTGGTGTTAAAGGCTTTGCACCTGCGGTTGAAAGCGCCATGCAAGAGATCAGGGCTGGCGTGACAGCGGCTGGCTTTCCATGGACAGAGATTTAAGACTAGAAGCCTAAATAGCGGTCGCTGTCGTCTTAATAAAATAATATAAAATATATCAAAGCAAACTCAATAAACTTCATTCACAGCTATGCGAATTGCGTATAAAATAGGCAACTTTCGCGCTAACGGTATAAACCTGTGCAAATCGGCTCACACATTCTTAAAAACAACCTGATTGTCGCTCCCATGGCGGGTGTGACGGATAGACCTTTCCGTCAACTATGCAAAAAAATGGGCGCCGGCTTGGCTGTTTCCGAAATGGTGACCTCTAACTCCCTGCTTTACGGTAGCGAAAAGACCCTACGCCGCGCTAACCATGAAGGTGAGGCTGACCCAATCTCCGTGCAGATTGCCGGTGCAGACCCGCAAATGATGGCAGAAGCCGCAAAACACAATGTGGATAACGGCGCGCAGATTATTGATATCAATATGGGTTGCCCTGCCAAAAAGATTTGCAACGTCATGGCAGGTTCAGCGCTATTAAAAGACGAGCCACTGGTGGCGCAGATTCTCAGAGCGGTAGTGAATGCCGTTGATGTACCAGTCACCTTGAAGATTCGTACCGGCTGGGACAAAAACAACCGCAATGCAGTAGCAGTGGCGAAAATGGCAGAAGATATTGGCATTCAAGCATTGGCCATGCATGGCCGCACCCGCGCCTGTTTATACATGGGCGATGCCGAGTACGATACGATTGCCGCCGTGAAACAAGCCATCAAGATTCCACTCATTGCCAACGGTGACATCACCACGCCTGAAAAAGCCAAGTTCGTGCTGGATTACACGGGTGCTGATGCGGTGATGATAGGTCGCGCGGCACAAGGCAGGCCGTGGATTTTCCGCGAGATTGAACATTACATTAAAACCGGCGAGCATTTACCACCGCCTGAAGTATCCGAAATCCGCACTGTGATGCTGGAACATCTGCATGATTTATATGAGTTTTATGGCGACCTAACCGGCATGCGCATGGCGCGTAAACATATCTCTTGGTACACCAAGGGTTTAAAAGACTCAGCAACTTTCCGCCACAATATGAACACCTTGCAAACCATCGACCTGCAACTGGCGGCCATCGATGAGTTTTTTGCCCACCTGCAAAGTCGTGACCATCGCTTGCAGTACGATGAAGCTGAAACAGCTGAGAATAATACTAATAACACTTTGCTTGAGGCCGCTTGATGAATAATTGTGAACTTGCTAATAGCGTTAAATTATCGCTTGAACAATACTTCAAAGACCTAGATGGTCAGCCACCACACGCGGTATACGACATGGTGCTAAGTTGCATAGAAAAACCATTGTTAGAACACATTATGCAGCACGCTTCTGGCAACCAAAGCAAGGCAGCAGAAATACTAGGTCTTAATCGAAATACGCTTCGCAAAAAATTACAGCAATACAACATCGAATAAGCAATAAATTAGTTTGCTCCCTTGAAGACAAAATCTAATTTATTTTGTAGTCAAAGGAGTACAAGGCGGCAAGGATGAAGTGGCGAGATAGTACAAACAGTACAGCGAGCCAATAAAGACGAAGCCAACACAGTAATCATTTGAATACAAAGTAAATTATGGCAACTATTAAACGCGCACTCATCAGTGTTTCAGACAAAACCGGCATCATCGATTTTGCAAAAAACTTGGACCAGCTTGGTGTCGAGATCCTCTCCACGGGCGGTACCGCAAAACTATTCCGCGAAAACAATATTC
>DATHXI010000070.1:0-15903 GCA_035459705.1 Methylotenera sp.
TATTGATCGCTTATACGTTAATCAAATTAATTAAGGTAATTCGCTTCCACTTTGCTCTTTAACTTTTGACTTGCGTGAAAAGTCACTACGCGACGTGCTGTAATTGGTATTTCTTCGCCAGTTTTAGGATTACGGCCTGGACGCTCAGATTTTTTACGTAACTCAAAATTACCGAAACCTGATAGCTTTACACTATCCCCTGCTTCTAAAGCGGTACGCACTTCTTCAAAAAATGCTTCAACCATGTCTTTAGCTTCGCGTTTATTTAACCCAACTTGCTCATACAATAAATCAGCAAGTTCAGCTTTTGTTAATGTCATACAACGCTCCCATTTCATTTTTAAGCTTTTAATAGCTTTTTCTAATAGATATAGATTATTAATTGAAACTTTTTATTACTTACTGCCAATAACTAAAGCATTTTAATTATCGAAATACTCAACAACTAAAAGTTTAGTTTCGAAGCATTGCACTAAATTTGTTCTGTAATAATTGTAGCAGATTAGCGATGGCTGTGTCGGCATCACTATCAATCAAAGTTTTTTGAGTATCGTGCATAAGTACTGATAATGCAAGGCTTTTTTTATTTTCAGCAATGCCTTTACCTTGATATAAATCGAACAATGCCACTTCTGAAATCAGTGGAATATTCGCTTTTTTGATCTCATCCAATACAGTTTGTACGGCAATATTTTCGTCTATCACAATCGCCAAATCGCGACGTATCGGTAACAGTTTTGACACTTCCTGATAACTAGGAATTTGTCGGCCCACGATAGCCGCTACATCTAACTCAAACAAATAGGCACTCTTGGTTAAATCATAATGCTGCTGCCATTTTGGATGCAATTTACCTAGCCAGCCAATAACTTTGCCGTCTAACAATACACGTGCCGATTGCCCTGGATGCAAAGTTGTATGCTCGGCTTTTTCATAGACAAGCTCGGCACCCACCAAGGCATCCACATGTGCTTTCACATCGAAGAAATCAATATCAGCATTGTCTGCAGCCCACTGTTCTGGCTTTGCACTACCATAGGCCAAGCCTGAAATACGCGTTGTCTCAACAAAGGCATTGCCCGATTGTTGGTAAACCGCACCAACTTCAAACAAGAAAGCCCGTTCTTGCTTACGATTTAAGTTATACGTCAACGTATCCAGCAAGCCACCCCATAAACCTGTGCGCATCACACTCAGGTTGCTGGCAATCGGGTTCTTAAGTTTAATAGGATTAGCGTTACCTAATAAATCACGTTCCCAGCTTTCATCGACAAAGCTATAGGTCACAATTTCTTGATAGCCAGACGCAACCAAGCTATCGCGCAATTTGTTTTGATGACATGTTGCTTCCGGCGCTTCTAACATAGTGAGTGTGGCCACCGGCGTCGTCGCTGGAATGTGGTCGTAGCCATGCAAACGTGCGACTTCCTCGATTAAATCTTCTTCAATCTCAATGTCAAATCGGTAGCTTGGCGGCGTCACGGTAAATACAGCATCCGCAATGGTGTAGCTAAAACCAAGCTGGGTTAAAAGTTGTGCAACAGTATCTTGAGTAAGCGGGATGCCTAATACCGCGACTAAACGAGCCAACCTTAACTTCACTGGCGCACGTGTTGGCAGCGTACCAATCACTTCAGTCACTTCGCCCACCACACCACCACAGATTTGTTGAATCAATGTCGTAGCCAACTCGATAGCATTGCGCGTATTTCCAAAATCCACGCCGCGCTCGAAACGGTACGATGAATCAGTGCTCAAGCCTAATCGACGGGCCTTTCCAGCAATCACTGCTGGTGCAAAAAAAGCACTTTCCAAGAAAATATCTACAGTGTCATCAGTCACCGAAGTCGGCTTACCACCCATGATGCCTGCCAAAGCAATTGCGCCATTTGCATCGGCAATTACCAAGTCATCCGACTTCAATTCTACTGTTTGATCGTTTAACAACGCTAAGGACTCTTTGTCTTTTGCAAAGCGTACATTGATATCGCCATTCAATTTGGCAGCATCAAACGCATGCATGGGCTGCCCAAGTGCCAACAATACATAATTGGTGATATCGACAATCGCGCTAATACTGCGTAAACCACTACGTTCCAGGCGCTTCACCACCCATGCCGGTGTAGCGGCCTTGGCATTCACGCCTGTAATTAGCCTGCCGCAATAACGTGGGCATGCTGTTTGCTCGGAAACAACAACTTTTTTTGTCTGTTGTGACGCCGCAGTAACTGGTGATATCGCTTCAAAACTTGTTGCCGCACCTGTAATCGCAGCAACATCACGTGCAATGCCAGTGATGCTTAAACAATCACTACGATTTGGCGTGAGTTTGAGTGTTAACACGTGGTCATTCAAATCCAAATGCTCACGAATATCTTGCCCCACTACTGCATCGTCAGGCAATTCCAGCAAGCCAGTTGCTTCCGCAGTAATACCCAGCTCTTTAGACGAGCACATCATGCCGAAAGATTCAACACCACGCACTTTGGCTTGTTTGATAGAGATACCAGGTAACTCTGCGCCGACCAAAGCACAAGGCGCTAGCAAACCAGCGCGGGCATTTGCAGCACCACAAACAATTTGCAATGGCTCGGCTTGACCCACGTCTACTTTACATACTTGCAAACGGTCTGCATCTGGGTGTTTCTCCGCAGAGAGGATTTTTGCAACCACCACTTTACTGAATGATGCCGCTACAGGCTGCATTTCCTCAACCTCTAGTCCAGCCATTGTGAGAGCGTGACTAAGTGCCTGACTGTCTAAATCAGTGCTTACAAGGCTGCGTAACCAATTTTCTGAAAACTGCATATTGCGTTGTGACCTTAATTTATTTGGGGTTTATTATTAGCCGGTTGATTAAATGGGCTTATTTAAATTGGCTTAAGAAGCGCAAGTCATTATTAAAGAAATGGCGCAAATCGTTCACGCCATAGCGCAACATCGTTAAGCGCTCTACGCCTAAGCCAAAGGCAAAACCGCGGTATTTTTCAGAATCGAGATTCACGTGCTTGAATACTTCTGGGTGCACCATGCCGCAACCGCCGATTTCCAACCAGCCACCATTCCAGCTCATGTCCATCTCAGCCGAAGGCTCAGTAAACGGAAAGAATGACGGACGGAAACGCACGGTTAAGTCGTCACGCTCAAAGAATTTCTGCAAGAAGTCTTGTACTACGCCCTTCAAGTTGGCGAAGCTGATATCTTCATCCACCCACAAACCTTCCACCTGATGGAACATCGGTGAGTGCGTTGCGTCAGAGTCCACGCGGTACACGCGGCCTGGTGCGATGATTTTCAATGGTGGTGTTTTATTGGTTTTCAGCGCATTTTCCATGTAACGAATTTGCACTGGAGAAGTATGTGTTCTCAAAACATGTGCTTCATCAATGTAAAACGTGTCGTGCATGGCACGTGCCGGATGATCTTCTGGGATATTGAGTGCGGTGAAGTTATAGAAATCGGTTTCGATTTCCGGGCCGGTTGCTACTTCAAAGCCAATAGAATGGAATAGCTCTTCAACACGCTTCAATGTCAGCGTCACCGGGTGCAAGCCACCTTGTGATTGCGCACGTGCCGGCAAAGTGACATCAATAGACTCTTGCGCCAACTGTTTAGCTTGTTCAGCATTCAAAATCGCTTCTCGGCGAGCTGTTAATGCTGCCTCTACCGCTTGCTTCACCACATTGATTGCAGCGCCCGCGGCTGGACGCTCTTCATTACTTAACTTACCTAAACCTTTTAATGCTTCTGTGAGTGAACCAGATTTACCCAGATATTTTGCTTTCGCATTTTCTAAGTCGTTCATCGAAGCACTATTAGCAAAGTCTGCTTGTGCTTCTGCGATTAAATGTTGTAGGTCAGCCATGTAATTTGTTATCTTTTTTAGAAATAATCTGCATAAATTAGACTGCAGATATTTTTATAATGTATTGATTTTGATGAAATTTTATAGCGCAAATTTTACAGCAAAAAAAAGAGGCCGAAGCCTCTTTTTTTATAATTTACTTAAATAAAATTGAGTAAATTAAGCAGCTAGGCCTGTTTTTGCCAATTCGACAAATTTAGCAAATGCTGCTTTATCAAACACAGCCAAGTCAGCCAATACTTTACGATCGACTTCGATTGCTGCTTTTTTCAAGCCATTCATGAAACGGCTATATGTCAAACCACACTCACGTGCACCAGCATTGATACGCGCAATCCACAATGTGCGGAATTGACGTTTTTTCTGGCGACGGTCACGGTATGCATATTGACCAGCTTTCATTACCGCTTGCTTGGCAACGCGGTAAACGTTTTTACGACGACCGCGGTAACCTTTAGCGGCTTTTAATACTTTTTTGTGTCTAGCGCGAGCGATGACACCACGTTTTACTCTAGGCATGTTCTACTCCTATTGTGTTGGCATCATAGCGCGGACGCGCTTGACATCAGTTGAAGAAATGATCGCCGTGCCGCGTAATTTACGCTTTTGCTTGGTGGTCTTTTTGGTCAGGATATGGCGTAAGTGAGAGTGTGTACGTTTCACTTTACCATTACCCAAGAATTTGAAGCGCTTTTTAGCGCCACTCTTGGTTTTCATTTTTGGCATTTTGTTCTCCTTGAACTTGGGTTAAGAGTGCTTAGGCATGCCGTTTAGCCGTATCACTCAGGTTTACTACTACTGCTTTTGCTACTTACTACAACTACAAACTACTTAACTTTTTTGTGTGGCCCTAGAATCATCACCATTTGGCGACCTTCCATTTTCGGGAATTGCTCAACTACCGCATATTCCTTCAAATCAGCCTCTACGCGTTTCAATAACGCTAAACCGAACTCTTGATGCGTAATTTCACGACCTCTAAAACGTAACGTGATTTTCGCTTTATCGCCCTCTTCTATGAAGCGGATAATGTTGCGGACTTTAATATTGTAGTCACCATCATCAGTACCCGGGCGAAACTTAATCTCTTTAACAACTACTTGTTTTTGCTTAAGTTTAACTTCATGCTGACGCTTACTTTCAGCATATTTAAACTTGCCGTAATCCATCAATCTACACACTGGCGGGGCAGCGTTTGGCGCAATTTCCACCAAATCAATATCTGCTTCCTCTGCTTTAGCAAACGCCTCTGCAAGAGACACAATACCTAAAGGTTCACCCTCTATACCCACTAAACGAACTTGCGGCGCTGTAATGTCACCATTGATTCGTGTTTCTTTGTCCTGTGCTATATCAATTTCTCCAAATAGTTAAGCCGTGCACCTTTTGGTGTACTTAGGCAGTTTAAGCTTTCGCTTCAACTTCTGCTTTTAAACGCTCTATTAAAGCGCTTACTGGCATAGAACCTAGGTCTTCACCTTTTCTGGTACGCACGGCCAAATGTCCTGCTTGCATCTCACGCTCACCTGCAACTAGCAGATAAGGTAATTTCTGCATGCTATGTTCGCGTATTTTATAGGTAATCTTCTCATTTCTCAAGTCAAATTCGCATCGAATGCCATTTTTCTTCAATGTTTCAACTACTTGGCGTACGTAATCTGACTGGCTTTCCGAGATATTCAACACCATAACTTGCACAGGAGCTAGCCATAGCGGCATTGCACCTGCATAGTTTTCAATCAAGATACCAATGAAACGCTCCATTGAGCCGACAATTGCACGATGCAGCATAATCGGACGTTTGCGCGAGTTGTCTTCTGCCACATATTCAGCACCTAAGCGCTCTGGTAAGTTCGGGTCGAGCTGGATGGTACCGCATTGCCACAACCGGCCCAGTGAATCTTTAAGCGTGAATTCAATTTTAGGACCATAAAATGCGCCCTCGCCTGGCTGGTATTCAAAATCTAAATTGTTTAACTTCAACGCATTTGCCAGTGAAGTTTCGGCTCTATCCCAATCTTCATCAGATCCAATGCGCTTTTCAGGACGAGTAGAAAGCTTAACCAATACGTCATTAAAGCCAAAGTCACCATAGGCTTTGTAGAGCATTTTAATAAAATCTGCAACCTCAGCTTCTACCTGCTCCTCAGTACAGAAGATATGTGCATCATCTTGAGTAAAGCCGCGCACACGCATCAAGCCATGCAAAGAACCAGATGGCTCGTTACGATGGCATGAGCCGAACTCAGCCAATCTTAATGGCAAGTCACGGTAACTATGTAAAGTGCTATTAAAGATCTGTACATGGCCTGGACAGTTCATCGGCTTAACCGCGTAATCGCGATTTTCAGACTTGGTGACGAACATATTGTCGCGATAGTTTTGCCAGTGGCCAGATTTCTCCCACAGCGTTTTATCCATGATGGTGGGCGTACGCACTTCTTGATAGTTGTAATCACGAAACATCTGGCGCATGTACTGCTCAACCTCTTGCCAGATACTCCAGCCACGCGGGTGCCAGAACACCATACCCGGTGCATCATCTTGCATGTGGAAATAGTCGAGTTGCTTACCTAGTTTACGGTGGTCGCGTTTCTCTGCCTCTTCCAACTGGAACAGATAAGCATCTAACTCTTCTTTATTACGCCATGCAGTACCGTACACGCGCTGCAGCATTTCGTTATTGCTATCGCCACGCCAATACGCCCCAGCCAACTTCATAAGCTTGAAGGCTTTTAACTTGCCAGTATTTGGCACGTGTGGGCCACGGCACAAATCAGTGAAGTTGCCTTCGGTGTAGAGTGAAACGTCCTCACCGGCAGGAATACTGCTGATAATCTCGGCTTTATAATGCTCACCGATGGATTTGAAATACGCCACCGCTTCATCACGCGGCAATACCTTACGTGTCACTTGCTCATCTTTTTTAGCAAGCTCTGCCATTTTCTTTTCAATGGCAATCAAGTCTTCTGGAGTGAATGGGCGCTTGTAAGAAAAATCGTAATAAAAGCCATTGTCGATCACCGGACCAATGGTGACTTGCGCATCTGGGAACAACTCTTTGACCGCATAAGCCAACAAGTGTGCGGTTGAATGGCGGATGATATCAACGCCTTCAGGATTCTTGTCAGTAATAATCGCAAGTTCAGCATCGTTGCTGATGAGATAAGAAGTATCAACTAAAACGCCGTCTACCTTGCCCGCAAGGGCTGCCTTAGCTAAACCGGCACCAATATTCATGGCGACGTCAGCCACGGTTACAGGCGCATCAAAGCTACGTTCAGAGCCATCAGGTAAGCGAATTACTGGCATAGTTGGATTCTCTAAATAACAAAAGCCGTTTTGCATAACGGCCTTTTAATAAAACTCTCAATTAATTCAACTGCTTGTTGATCTGGTAGGCAGTAGCAGATTCGAACTGCTGACCTCTTGGATGTCGACCAAGCGCTCTAACCAACTGAGCTAACCGCCTAAATAAAAATTAATCGTGAATGACTAATTTCAAACAGAGCGCGATTTTAGCTGATTGCGGTCTTTGGCGCAAACTGCAAACGCTATAATAACGCTATGTTAACCGAATATTTCGCGCAAAATCTTGAACAAATGGTCAGTAAAATCGCGCAGCATGGCGTGTGTGTGATGGACCACTTCTTACCACCCGCCACGATAGTGGAATTGGCCGACGAAGTGATTAGTCTGTCAGTTATATCTAAAATGCAGGTCGCCGGCACTGGCCGAACACATAAAACCATCAACAAAGATTTACGCGGCGATAGTATCTACTGGTTGAACGAGGCCGAGGCAACGAGTGCGCAACAAGTTTATTTTGCGCATATGGAAACATTGCGCCAGCAGCTAAACCAAGACTTATACCTAGGACTGTTTGCGCTTGAAAGCCACTTGGCGCTTTACACAGCCGGAACTGGCTATAAAAAACATATTGATCGATTTAAAGGTAGTGACACCACTCAACCGCAGCGTCAAATTAGCTGCATTTTATATTTAAACCAAGATTGGCAAGACAGCAATGGCGGTCATCTGCGCCTTTATCTCAATCCAAAAACTGAAACGCCTGAACCGCTACATCTCGATATCTCGCCTGTTGCAGGCAGATTTGTCATGTTTTTATCAGATACTTTTTACCATGAAGTACTACCCGCCACACAAGACCGCATGAGCCTCACCGCTTGGTTTTTGACTCGTTAACACTATTTTACTCTGTCATCACATCATAAACTCTCTGTTGCATCACGCTTTCATACACACTAGGGCTCGCATAAGCGTCGGCTGGTAGATGTTGTGCCAACTGGTATGCACGAATCGCTGCCTGTGTCCGCAGCCCTGGAAACCCATCAGGCTCGCCCGCATCAAACCCTAGTTCGTTCAACGCTGTTTGCAATTCAAACATCTGCTCAAATGTTAACGCGCCTACCTCGGCAAACTGCCCACCCAAAATACGTGGCTCGCCATTGATGCGTTTAGCTAGCTGAGCTACAGAAAGTGCGTAATTAACTGAACGATTCCAATCCATAATGACGTCGAAATTGTCGAACACCATGAATGCAGGGCCACGCCAACCTTGCGGCAAAATAATAGCCGCGTAGCCATCAATAGTAGGTAATGGAAGACTGCTCAACGATGCTTTATTAGCAAGCGGAGAAGATGTTGCAAGGTTTTTATGCAGTGCTTTAATTTGCTTACCTGATTTTCTTTTTACCAGGGAAGTTTTGACCACCTTAGGTTGAGGTTTTTGCAAGTCATCAACACTCAAAACCTCTACAGGAACGCGTACCCCTAGGCGAGACCAGTCTTTTACCGATTTCCTTAATATCAATTGCGCATTCTGCCACTGAAAATTTTCAGGTAACTGCACTTCTATTATGGCAGGCTCATCTTCACGCCAACCTGCTTGAGACAGGTAGTTGGCCGCTGAAGCGAATGCATCTGCCTCTGAATTGACAATGTCGATACGACCATCTTCATCGCCATCTACCGCGTAGGTAATAAACGTAGTTGGCATAAATTGCATATGGCCAAATGCACCTGCCCAAGAACCACGCAATTCATCCATATTCGCATTGCCTGCGTCAACAATGCGCATCGCATCTAATAACTGACCACGAAAAAAATCTGCACGGCGGCCATCATAAGCAAGCGTAGCCAAAGTAGAAAAAGTATCGATATCGCCTTGATAGCTACCGTAATTAGTCTCCATACCCCAAAATGCCACTAAGATGGATTTAGGCACACCGTATTTCAATTCAACTTCATTGAGTAAAGATTCATGCTCCATTAATATGGCGCGACCACGAGCAATCTTATTAGCATCTACACGCTGATAGTAATAATCAAAGAACGGGCTGATGAATTCAGGTTGAGCGCGATCAAGTTTAATGACGCTGGGAATCAATACAATGTGGTTGATAGTTGCCGTGATTGTGTCGTCAGAAATACCCGCTTCTTTTGCTTCTTGCTTGAGTCCATCTAACCAAACAGTGAATTCTTCTGCTATCGAGATATTTGAATACAAAGTACCAAACAACACTAGGCTAATTAAGATGAATCGCATCTTAACCGCCCTGCTCTGGAGAAGGTTTTGAAGACGCAGCATCTTTGATTAAAGCGCCATAACCTGCTTGATAGTCTGGGTATTGCAATTTAAAGCCTGTAGACAGCATGGCTTGATTGCTTAATCGCTTGCCACCTTCGATAGGGGCTTCTGCGCTTGTGCTAATGTGGAACTGTGTTGCAATCCAACTTAACACCTCATGCTGTCTGGCTGGCCTAGAGTCAGTCACGATATAACAAGCTTGGACAGGTTTAGCTGCCAATACAGACTGAACGAGATAGACTATGAACGCCGCAGCATCATCGCGATGAATACGGTTAGTCCAGCTATTCTGTGTTGGCCAGTTTTCAGGTGATTTTGCCAGGTTGATCATACGCAACCGACCTGGGCCATAGATACCTGAAAGTCTCAAAACGGTGCTATTACACGGGAACGCATTGAGTAAGTTTTCAGCTTCCAATAGACGTTCCCCACCAAAATCAGCAGGAATCGCCGCCATTGATTCATCTAACAACTCTTCGGTTTTCTGTCCATACACGCGAGTGCTGGACACAAAGAACGCATGCTTAAGTTTTGGATTTTCAGATTGCGTTGCCAACACATTGCGCAAACCATCGACGTACTGTGCTTTGTATTGCTCATCAGTTTGACCATTTGCAGCAACGCAGTAAACAAGTATGTCGGGCTGAATCTGCTTGAGCATACTTAAGCTGGCGGGGCGGGTCACATCTGCTGTAATGACATGAACGCCGTCAATCGCCTGGGCACTCCGCCTGACACCAACCACCTCAATGCCAGATTTTGCGAGTTGACTGGCAACTGCGCCACCCAAATCTCCACAACCCACAATTAACACTTTCAACATGTTCTTGATATTCTTTTCACCATATTTAATTAAGCATGCTTTTGCAGGTATTTTTCCGCAAGCAGTAAAGCAACAATCGTTTTGCCATCGGTGATTTCGCCGTTTTGCACCATGTTCAAACAGTCTTCGAAACTAGCTTCAAACACTTCTAACGATTCATCGTCATCTAACTGGTGCGCGCCTGCTACAAGGCCACGCGCAAGGTACATATGAATCACTTCATTCGAATAACCGATGCAGGGGTGCTGATGTCCCAAACTAACCCAGTCACTTGCGCTGTAGCCTGTTTCTTCTAGCAGTTCGCGCTGCCCAGTGACAAGTATGTCTTCTCCTGCATCTATCTTGCCCGCAGGCAACTCAATAAACACCTGCTGTAATGCGTAACGAAACTGCTTTTCCAGTACTACATTGCCATTAGCCAATATAGGCACAACTACGACCGCACCTGGGTGCGTCACATATTCTCGCTGACTAGCATTGCCGTTCGGCAAGCGCACTTGGTCGCGCTTGACTGTGAGCATGCCACCAGCGGCAATGGTTTCTGAGTTGATACAGTGTTCTGTCAAATTCATATTAAGCAAACAAATTATTTAAGGGATGCAACGCTAAACGTATCACACTGCTTTAGCTCACCAGTGCTCAAACCCTGATTAAACCAATGCATGCGCTGTTGAGAAGTGCCATGGGTAAAACTATCAGGCACGGCATAACCCTGCGCTTGTTTCTGCAATGCGTCATCACCGATGGCTGCTGCTGCGGTCATCGCCTCTTCTACGTCACCCGGCTCTAGGATGCGATTTGCGCCATCTGCATGATTTGCCCACACACCAGCATAGCAATCTGCCTGCAACTCTAGGCGCACAGAATATTGATTAGCCTCTGCTTCGCTACGAGCATTTTGGCGCGCTTGCTGCACCTTACCTGAAGTACCCATCAGGTTTTGAATATGATGGCCAACTTCGTGCGCAATAACATAAGCTTGCGCGAAATCACCCGGTGCATTGAAACGTGTTTTCATCTCTTGATAAAAACTTAAATCGATATAAACCTTTTGGTCGCTCGGGCAATAAAATGGACCCATGGCGGCTTGGCCCGAACCGCACGCAGTGGGAGTGTGCCCGCTGAACAACACCAACTTGGGTGCAGGATACTGCTCGCCAGATTCAGCAAAGATCTTGCCCCATGTATCTTCCGTGCTGCCTAACACCTTGGCAACAAACTTTGCCATCGGGTCATCAGCGGGTATCGGCCGCGACTCTACAGGCGCATTTTGTTGCAAGCCTTGGCCCAGATTCAAAATCACTGAAGGATCGACACCAAAGTACATGGCTACCAGTGCGATTGCAATCGTACCGATACCTATGCTTTTTCCGCCTATCGGCGACCCGCCGCCTCGCCTGTCTTCTACGTTGCTACTTTCACGTTCATTATCTAAGCGCATGGCATGCCTCGCAATTCTGTAGGGTTACTTCTATTAGGATTGATATGTATTTTTGAGCGTCAGGCCAAAATATACAAGCATTTTTTGAAATGAAAAGCTGTTCAATTTTAGTTGGCTCACAGCATATCTCTCCGTATGTACGCTGCCGAACAGACTAAATTCCGCGTTACATGCAGACTTCGCGATTAACGTGATGGTTCACTTCAAGGAGATTATTATGAAAAAGCTCTTCATCGCAATACTACCCCTATTCATATTGGTACTGCCGCTGCAAGCCGCTGCAGAAACGGAAAAGAGTCTATATGAGCGGCTTGGTGGCGTCTTCGCCATCGCCGCAGTAGTTAACCATTTTAGCGACGCTGTTGTGCAGAACCCTATGGTAGGAAAAACTTCGAAAAACCCAGCCCTCAGGAAATGGCACACGCAAAATACGGACAGGTTACCGGGCCTCAAGTTCATGCGAACCTTGTGGGTCTGCGAGGTTACAGGTGGGCCGTTCAAATTCTCGCCAACAAAACCGGGTAAAACACATTTGGGCCTAGAGGAAGCGCACCGTGACCTCAAGATTTCACCGGAAGAGTTCGACGAAGTTGCTGCCGAGCTAGGACGCAGCCTTGACTTTGCCAAGGTGCCTGCACGTGAAAAGGGAGAAGTCCTCGCCGCCTTCGCGGCGCATAAAAACGAGGTAACAGCTGGCTATAAAATGAAGTGATTAGGCCGGACGCACTCTAGCCCGCTACTCGTACCCAACTAGTAGTTAAAACTCGTGGTGAAAAACTAACGGTTCAAGCTGACGACCCTGCCTCTGGCGGGGCTGCGGCTTAGCCTAGATAGAGTAGCTTAACCCAGACGGAATACTTACTTCCAAAGCACTTTATAGACAAAGCCTGGAAAAGCAAATACCAGAAACAGGCAACCAGTCACCGCGTAAAACTCCCAGTCTTGCGGCGCAATTTGCCCCATAGTGGCGTATTCGGCATACAGTGCCACTGCACCCATCAAGAAGTACAGTACAACCAGTTCGAGTAAACACCAGCCAAGGTTTTTCGGCGTATGTTTTACCGGAATAAGGTAAAACAGCTTGTTAGAAAACCAAGGCAAGTTTGCAGCCAGAAAGGCTACCGCCAACAATATCCAATTATTCATTTAGCCAATTTACTCACTTAACCCAGACTTCTTGTAATCGCGTAGATGCATATTTCCATCAACCTTTGCGGCATCAGGCCTATAACCAGCAAACCTAAAGCATTCACGCCTAATACAATGCGCATATCCAAAGGCGCACTGATTGGGTGATGGTCAACTGGGTCATCAAAATACATCAACTTAATCACGCGTAGATAGTAGAACGCGCCAACTACTGCCATCAATACGGCAAACACGACTAACCATAAGAAACCTGCTTGTAAGGCGGCCTGTAATACAGTGAACTTAGCGTAGAAACCCAAGGTTGGCGGGATGCCCGCCATGCTGAACATAATGATGAGCATTAAAAACGCATGCCACGGACTGCGTTGGTTCAAGCCTTTGAGGTCGTCTAATTGCTCAGCTTCAAAACCTTTGCGTGATAACAACATAATCATGCCGAAACCTGCCAGTGTCATTAACACATAGCTGACAATGTAGAACATGGCATAAACAAAGCCGTTCATGCTCGCGCTCATCAAGCCAAATAACATGAAGCCGACATGCGAAATTGTAGAATAGGCCAACATGCGTTTTAAGTTGGTTTGTGCGATTGCCGTGATGTTGCCGACGATGATAGATAACACCGCCATGATCATCAGCATTTGCTGCCAATCTACCACCAGCGTTTGCAAACCCTGCACCAAGAAACGGATGACAAAAGCAAAAGCTGCTAGTTTTGGCACCGAACTGATAAGCATGGTAATAGCTGTTGGCGAACCTTCATAAACATCAGGCACCCACATTTGGAACGGTACTGCACCTAACTTAAATGCCAATCCAGCGACGATGAAGACCAAACCTAGAATCAATACGGTATGCATATTCGGGCCACTCATCAGGGCAGTGTGGATTTCTGCAATATTCAAGCTACCAGTCATGCCATAAATCATACTCATGCCGTACAGCAACATGCCAGAAGCCAGTGCGCCTAGTACAAAGTATTTCATCGCGGCTTCAGTGGCGCGTGCGTTGTCTCGGTCTAGTGCCACCAGTGCATATAAACTCAATGACAACAGCTCTAAACCTACATAAAGCGTCAGCATGTTTTGGCCGGACACCATAATCATCATGCCAACGACAGAGAACAGTACTAAGGCATAGAACTCACCACGGAACATGTCGCGTAATTGGATGTATTGCCTGCTGTATATGAATATCAAGGATGTACCGAGATAGATCATTAGCTTAAGCACGTCCGCCATCGCATCATCTACGAACATGTCGGTGAATGCGTAGGAAACACTTGGCGTATGTGTGCTTACTGTTAAATATGCTGCAACCAATAAAGTGAACTGCGCTAAGCCATAAATGGCGATACGGTTCTCTTTTTTGAGGAACAGATCAGCCAATAAAATCACCATGGCCATAGTTAAAATAACGATTTCAGGTAAAGCGGTAATGAGGTCGTAACGTATATTTTCCATGGCTTATAGACCTGCTGGCAACTTGCTTTGTGCTAAATGGGAGAGAAGTTGAGTGACACTCGCGTTGGTCATCTCAGTGAGTGGTTGCGGGTAGATACCCAATGCCAATACCATGATCGCCAATATTGCCAATATTAAAAACTCACGTTTATTAATGTCTTTTAATGCAGCTACATTTTCATTGGCTATTTCGCCATAGAACACACGCTTCACCATCCATAGGGTATAAGCAGCGCCAAAAATAAGCGTTAATGCTGCAAGGAAGGCATACCAGAAGTTGACCTGAATCGCGCCTAATATCACCATGAACTCACCAACGAAGCCCGATGTCCCTGGCAGACCACTATTCGCCATAGCAAACAGCACAACAAAAGCAGCAAACATCGGCATGGTATTGGCTACGCCACCATAAGATTCAATCTGGCGACTATGCACACGCTCATACAAGACACCTACGCACAGGAACATGGCGGCTGAAATAAAGCCGTGTGAGACCATTTGCACCATCGCGCCTTCAAGACCTAGATTATTGAAGATGAAGAAACCTAGCGTGACAAAGCCCATGTGTGAGATGGATGAATAGGCGATGAGTTTTTTCATGTCTTTTTGCACCAATGCCACCAATGCAATATAAACAATCGCAATCAGTGAGAGTGCAATCATAAACGTTGATAAGTGATGTGCTGCATCTGGCGCGATTGGCATGGCGAAACGCAAGAAACTATAACCACCCAATTTCAAAGCAATTGCCGCCAACACGACTGAACCACCGGTAGGCGCTTCCACGTGCGCATCTGGCAACCAGGTATGTACTGGCCACATTGGAATCTTGACTGCGAAAGCGGCGAAGAATGCCAAGAAAATCAATATTTGCACATTGAGCGGCATTTTAAAGTTGTAGAAATCCACAATCTCGAAACTACCGGTACTTAGATATAGATAGATGAACGCTACCAACATCAACAAGGAGCCGAGCAAGGTATATAAGAAGAACTTGACGGTGGCGTAGACGCGATTAGCACCGCCCCAGATACCAATCACCAGGAACAGCGGAATCAGCATGGCTTCCCAGAATACATAGTACAAAATCGCATCCAGCGCACTGAACACGCCTATCATCAGGCCACTCATGATAAGGAAAGACGCCATATATTGCGCCACGCGCTTTTCAATCACTTCCCAAGCTGAAATCACCACAATCACGGTGGTGAAACTGGTAAGCAGAATCAATGGAATTGCAATGCCATCGACACCCAAGTGATAATTGATATTGAACGCTTCAATCCAGCGGAAACCTTCTTGAAACTGAAAGCCGCCATCTGCGAAATTGAAGTGGGTATAAAGCGGTATCGTCACTAAAAAGCTGAGAATACTACCGGCCAGTGCCAACCAACGCGTTGGCTCAGGTTTGCTATCATCTGCAGTAAACAGCACAGCGATACCTGCCAAAATTGGCAGCCAAATGGCAAAACTTAAGATGTGTTGGATAAAGTAATCAACCATGTTCTTTTTATACTTTACTTAAAATTGGAACGAGTAGAATGAGAGCAT
>DATHXI010000071.1:0-9875 GCA_035459705.1 Methylotenera sp.
TTCAGCACTCGCCACTTTGTTTGTCAGTCAAAGTAAAACTAGGATGGAGCTCGATAAAGAAAATCGAATGATAGACAATGGTCGCTATGCTTTAGATCTGTTGTCGGAAAACTTGAGTATGGCGGGGTTTTATGGAGAATACGACCCTTCGTCATTAGCCCTGCCTGCATTACCTAATGATCCTTGTTCAAACACGGCATCTGAAATTCAAGAATCTTTACGTTTGCATGTGCAAGGCTATGACGCTTCGGATCTGATTTCAGAGATTACCAGTCCGCCAGATTGCGTAGCAGAAACTATTAAAGATGGTAGCGATATATTGGTGATTAGGCGCGCACAGACTACCGCCATAGCTGAAGCTGGAGCGGTAGATAACACGACATATTTGCAGGTCTCACTTTGCACTCCAACTTCGGGTTTAAACGAAAACTCTTTTATTCTAGCAACTGCTCCGTCTACCTATAATCTTAGTACAAAAACATGTACTGCAGCTAACTCCGGGCCATCTGCAGATTTGCGTAGATTTCTTGTTCAAATTTATTATATTGACTCTAACAACCAGCCGGATGATGGTATTCCTACCTTGAAAATGGCAGAACTTAGCACAAATAATACTTTCGTTTCGACCCCACTCGTGGAAGGTATTGAGTATATGCAAGTCGATTACGGTATTGATGGTGTTGACACCGATGCTGATGGGATTATCGACGATAATATCGATGGTGTTGCGGATGGTACTTATGTCTCGTGTTCGGCATGTTCGGCTGATCAGTGGTCTCATGTCGTTTCAGTCAAGATTAATATCATCGCGCGTAATCTTGAACCCAGCAAAGATTATACTGATGTCAAGACCTATACACTCGGTACTGCTGGAAATGTGACGCCAGCAGATTCCTTTAGACGTCATGCTTATACGCAGGTAATCAGACTGACAAACCCAGCAGGTAGAAGAGAATAGTGCTATGAGATGCCGATCTAGAGAGCGGGGTAGTACATTGTTAGTTGGTATGATTATGTTGGTATTGCTAACTTTGATTGCAGTATCGGCTATTGAGAGTAGCACATCTAGTATTCAGGTTGTTGGTAATGCACAGTTCCGCCAAGAGGCTGCTGCTGCTGCACAGCAGGCTATAGAGAATACTATTAGTAGCTCAGTATTTACAATTGTCAACCCCGCCCCGCAAAGTATAGACGTTAATGATGATGGTGTTTCGGATTACACGGTCACTTTTTCTCCGGCGCCAAGTTGTAGCAAATATAGTGCTGTTGATACTGCAACCGAGCCCAATCTACCTAAAGATTGTTATGGCTCACCTGGCACAACATACTGTTATCGCACTACATGGGATGTAACTGCAGCAGTGAATGATATAACAACTGGTGCTAAGGTAACGTTGCACCAAGGCGTAAAAATACTCGTTGGGATTAATGCAGCGCTTGCTTCTTGTGGCGTCTGATTCGGAGATTTGTTATGAAAACCCTAAAAATATATTTAACAGCAATAATTCTCATGGGTTTTATGATTCCCATATCTTTGACGCATGCTGAAGATATTGATATTTATGATGCTACCGCTGGGACGCTTAGCAATCCTAATGTTTTAATTATCTTGGATAATAGTTCTAATTGGTCTTCAAATAATCAAGGTTGGCCAACGGATACTTCTCCGCCAGTTCCTTGTGGAAATGATTGTAGTAAACAAGGGTATTACGAACTAAAGGCGCTACGCACCTTGATAGGGGGGCTAGAAGCCAATTATGGTGATGCAAGTGGGAATGTGCCTATTAATATTGGCTTGATGATGTTTAATAACTCTAATGCAGAGAGAGATGGTGCTTATGTGCGTTCAGCAGTGTTGCCGATGAGCGCTACCAATAGAGCAGCATTGATTGCTAAGCTGGATACTATCATAGGAAATTTTAATACGGAAACAGCGTCTAGTTCTGTTCAATACGGCGCTGCATTATTTGATGCTTTCAAATATTTTGGTGGCTTTACCAATCCAGCAAACGCGACAACCGATCTTGCGCCTACAACTCTTCCTACTTACTCCAGCATTCCAGTATTTGGTACTGAGTTTTGGGGGTCTATTAATGCTGATACTGAAGATGCCACTGCTTATAGTGGCTCTAACTATGTGCCTGTCCCTGCAGCGAGTTGTGGGCGTAACTTTATTGTTTTTATAGGGAATGGATTGCCGGGTAAAGATAACACTACACCCGATATGGCTGAAGTGCTTAGGAAGCTGACTAATCCAGCCAGCCCAACTACAGCAGTCACGCAATTTAATATACAGAACTATACCGAAGTTAGTTCGACTTCTAACTCCACTGCGACTTGCGCCGATGTGACGACCTCCCCCGGAGGTTCATGTCAAAGCAAAAATGCCTGCGAAGGTAATGGTAATAATAGTGGGAATCTGGCAAATAGTTTATATACTACTACCTCAACTTCCACCTCTACCAATAGCATTAACCAATCCACAGGGGTCAGTACGAATACTACAATCACCCCACAAACTGTTTATTCATGTCATGAGGTTGCTGCTTGTGGTAATAATCAGTATAAGGTTCAAGGATGTACTTTTACAGCGACCACCACCACCACTAACACCCCAAATGGCCTTCCAGCTCAACCTTCCGGTAACGCTACGGAGCGTTATGCGGATGAGTATACAAATTTTCTTTATACTACCGATATCACCGGCCTTGTCTCTGGGCAGCAGAATGTGACTACCTATGCCATTGACGTATATAAAAATGCACGGGATGCAAATCAGTCAGCATTGATGCGAAATATGGCAAGTTATGGTGGTGGTAAATATTATGCAGCCACAGATTTAAGTGAACTCAGTAAAGCATTTGACAATATTCTTGCTGAAATTCAATCAGTGAATAGTGTGTTTGCTTCTTCCAGCTTGCCAGTGAGCGTTAATACCCAAGGTACTTATTTAAATCAGGTTTTCGTTGGTATGTTTCGCCCTGACAGTACTAGCAAGCCACGTTGGCTTGGTAATCTGAAGCAATATCAGTTCAAGATTTTCGATAAAACTTTGCGCTTGGCTGATTTTAGTACAACGCCAATAGAGGCAATTAGTGCATCAACAGGCTTTATCACAGCTTGTGCAACGAGTGCTTGGAGTACGGATACGGGTAACTATTGGAAATATAATTCCAATTCCGCAGGTTTATGTAATGCCGCTACTAAATTTTCGGATGCACCGGATGGTGCAACCGTAGAAAAAGGTGGTGCTGCCCAGCGTTTGCGTGGGGTCACTTCGTCCGGAACGAGCGAAAACTATGACACACGTGCGTTAAAAACTTGTGATGCTTCTACTGGTTGCGCTGATGGTTTGACTGATTTTGATACAGAAAATGACACACTTACTGCATCAGCGCTTGGTGTGACCTCAGGAACTGAAACCGACTTAATAGACTGGGTGCGTGGTAAAGATGTAGACAATGAGAACAATACCACTAGCGTCCCTAACACAGTTACCGATGAGATGCGACCTTCAGTACACGGTGGGGTAGTGCATTCACAACCAGCAGTGATTGATTATGGCGGCACTACTGGAGTGGTGTCATTTTATGGCGCTGATGATGGTGTGTTCCATGCGGTGAATGGCAATAAAACGATTTCAGATGGATATGAATACTGGGGATTTATTGCACCAGAGTCCTATTCAAAACTAAATCGACTCAAAGAAAACACGCAGCTTATTAGTTATCCAACAGTCCTTCCATCACTGTCGCCGGCAGCAAAGGATTACTTCTTTGATGGATCAATTGGAGTCTTTCAAAGAACTAGTACTGTCTGGATATTTCCTACTATGCGTCGTGGCGGTCGTGCGATTTACGCTTTTGATGTAAGTAATCCTGCGAGCCCAGTTTTAAAGTGGCGCAAAGGTTGCTTCACTAACAGTACAACTGTTGATACTGACTGCTCTACTGGTTGGTCTGCAATTGGTCAAACTTGGTCTAAACCACAGATTGCGTATCTTAGCGGGTATGTAGACAGTGCAAGCAACCCTAAGCCCGTGCTAGTCTTTGGTGGTGGATATGATACTTGTGAAGATACCAATAGCCAGACGCGCTGTGCAGGTACACCCAAGGGGGCTAATATATGGTTTGTAGATGCAGATACAGGAGCAATTTTACGTACTTACCCCACTAATTATAGTGTGGCTGGAGAAATAACATTGCTGACTAATTCCAGTGGTTATGCCACTTATGCATATGCTGCAGACACAGGCGGATATATTTATCGGGTCAATATTGGTAGCTATGACGGGACAACCTTTAGTTCTGCTTGGACTGACAATTCAGATGCCGAAAACATCACTATTGCCAGCTTGAGCGAAGATGAACAAGCTCGTAAGTTCTTATTTGGTCCAGATGTGGTTGTTTATGATGGTTTTAATGCGGTTATGATTGGATCAGGTGATAGGGAGCATCCTTTAGTGGATAGCTATGCCTGCAACAATTTCTCTACTACTGCTCCTGGCGTACAAAATCAGTTCTTTATGATTAAAGATACACCAGCAGCTTATCCAGCAGCAGTTATAACACCAGCGGACTTGACTGATGTAACTACGAGTCAAACTATGGCAGCAGATGCAAGTGGGTGGCGTTTCAAATTGCTAGACTCCACTGCTAGCACCCTTACCTCACGTTGTGAACAGACAGTGAATAAGTCATTAACAATTGGTGGAATTACATATTTTGGTACTAATGCTCCGAAAAGCGAAAGTGAAATAGAGAACTCCTGTGGCACTAATCTAGGGAATGCAAGAGGTTACGCAGTTGATTTCGTGACTGGAGCAGCAGTAGCGCAAAATGGTTCTAGATACACAAACTATAGCTATGGTGGTTTGCCGCCTTCACCAGTAGGTGGGATAGTAGATATAGACGGAAAAAAAGTTCCCTTTTGTATTGGCTGCACACTTGATGATGCAAACCCATCACCATTACAAGGCTCCCCAATAACGATTAATCCATCAGGCCCAAGGCAGCGAGTATATTGGTATATGGAAACAGATTGATCAAAAAACATTGGCTGTCACAATTGGCAGCCAATGTTTTAAAGTAAACTTTCATGAATGCTGTTGTGACTTTAAAGCTTGCAATATCAATTGGTTTATCACTAATCGCTCATGTGCTAATCATCGGGCTTCTGATATTAATTTTTCCAGAAACAATATTTAAAACCAAATCATTAGCCAAAAATAATATTTTGACTATCGATTTCCTCAAATCAGGCGTTGACTATAAATACGACAGCATCCCAAACTCTCGGGATGATATTAAACAAAGTATTCATGAAGTAGAATCAAAAAAGAGTATTGCAGAAACTAATGTAGTCGATCAGAGCACTGCTCTGATACCGCAACCTAAATATTACACACTTGCGGAGTTAGATCAAAAACCTACTATTGTTAAAAACATCGATACTAACCCTCTAGAGCTGCGTCAGTATTCAAAAGGGGGATATGTCAAAGTTCGTTTATGGATTGATGAGCAAGGAAATGTAGTAAACGCTGAACTAGTTGATTCAGACTTGCCTGAACAATTTAGTAAGTATAGCTTACAGAGCTTTCTTAGCGCAAAATTCACACCAGGTATAAAATCTGACTTACCAGTGAGGTCAGTTGCAAAGATTGTCGTTAAATTTTCTGCTATTGATTATGCTTCACAATAGTTGTATTTGCTAAGAGTTTACTGACAATTAAACCGTTAATCATGCCGAAGATTGGCGCCGCCATAGTAAATATTGGCAATAAGTAAGCTATACCCGCATTATGACTGCTTTGCACATTCAATAGGCGATATCAAACTCGAGTGCATCTATCATGACACTGGCAGGATAGCATGGTTGTGCCAAGTCGCGTGTTTGCTTAGCGATTTCTACCATACCCGTTGGACTTGTTACATTAATCTCGGTTAAATGCTCGCCGATGACATCCAGACCCACTAGAAATAGGCCTTCTGTCTTCAGTACTTTGCCTACTGTAGTGGCAATTTCCAGATCACGTTTACTTAGTAACTGTGCCACACCTGTGCCACCGGCAGCTAAGTTGCCGCGTGTCTCGCCTGCTTTAGGAATACGCGCTAACGCATAAGGCAATGGCTTACCATCAATCACAATGATACGTTTGTCGCCTTGTGAAATTGCGGTTAAGTAGCGTTGCGCCATCACGGTGCGCATGCCGAATTGCGTAATTGTTTCTAATATCACGCTGATATTCGGGTCGTTTAAACCTAAACGGAAGATACTGCTGCCACCCATGCCATCTAACGGTTTAACGACAATGTCTTGATGCGTACTTAAAAACTCACGAATTAAATCATTGTTCGCGGTTACCAAAAACTCAGGTGCAAATTGCGGAAAACGGGTCACCGAGAGTTTTTCGTTCCAGCCACGAATTGCAGCTGGCTTGTTATAAACGCGCGCACCCTGATTTTGAGCAATTTCCAGCAAATAAGTACTATAGAGATATTCGTTATCAAACGGTGGATCTTTGCGCATAATCACTGCATCAAAATCTGCAGGTAAATACTCTATGGTATTTTCTAATGAATAACTTTGATTTAAAAAGTTAAACTTTCTAGCTTTGATTCTTGCAATATCACCACGTAAGAATAGCTCATGCTGCATGCTCACAAATAGCTCATGCCCGCGATTTGCAGCCTCGCGCATGATGGCGAGACTCGTATCTTTCTCACTTTTTAGCTGATCTAACGGGTCTAAAATGAAGACGAATTTCATATTAGCCTTTATGTGTTGAGAGGGTCTTGCTCTTGTAATTCAATCGCCGCGGCAAGCAAAGCTAGACGCGCTACCACGCCATAAGCATAAAAGCGATTAGGCAAGGCATCTGGGGAGCCTGCACAATCTGGCAAGGTGCATGGTTTTTCAAATGCCAATGGCACAAAATGTGAGCCTGGGGCATTCAAGTTTTCATCCATGCCGCGCTCAGTATGTACACTGTAGAAACCGCCGATGACAAAGTGATCCATCATGTAGACGACAGGTTCTGCTACCGCATCATTGATACTTTCAAAGGTATAAACGCCCTCTTGAATGATGACCTCTGTGACTTGCAGGCCTTCTTTAACCACAGACATTTTATTGCGCGCTTTACGGTTAAGATCACGTACATCATCAGGCGATTTCACGGTCATGATGCCCATGCCATAGGTGCCAGCATCTGCTTTTACGATAACAAATGGTTCTTGTGTGATGCCGTATTCAGCGTATTTGCTGCGAATCTTCATTAAAAGCTCGTCAACTTTCAAGGCCAGGCACTCTTCACCTTCACGGGCATGAAAGTCAATTTGACCGCAGGTTGAGAAATAAGGATTGATGAGCCAAGGGTCTATGTCCATGAGCTTGGCGAAATCATCTACCACACGATTGTAGGCAGAAAAGTGCTGCGTTTTGCGACGTGTACTCCAGCCCGCATGTAGTGGCGGAATCAGGTCTTGCTCAAGGTCTTTAAGAATCTCAGGGATGCCGCCAGATAGATCATTATTGAGTAATACAGCACAACTATCAAAATCACCCAACTCTTTGTTAACTAGCTTGATGCGGTTACCTACGCGCACTACAGGCTCTAGTAACAGCGAGTGACCATCATGAGTTTGTAGCGTAGTGGGTTCTGTAATTTCCGGTGAAATTGAGCCAATACGTACATCCAGGCCCGCCTGTTTCATGATACTGGCAAGTTCGACCACATTGCGTAAATAGTAGGTGTTGCGGGTATGGTTCTCAGGAATAATCAATAAGCGATGCGCCTCAGGACAGATTTTTTCGACTGCCACCATGGCCGCCTGTACGCTTAATGTCAGGAATTCAGGATTGAGGTTGTTAAAACCACCAGGGAACAGGTTGGTATCTACCGGTGCAAGTTTGAAACCTGCGTTGCGCAAATCTACCGAGGCATAAAAAGGCGCGGCGTATTCCAGCCACTGTGTGCGAAACCAATGCTCTATCTTGGGCATGGCATTGAGCATGTTTTTTTCTAAAGAAAGGAGCGGGCCGCTTAAGGCAGTAGTCAGATGAGGAACCATGTGTATTCTTCTTTAATTATCAGTGAATGTTAATCATCACCGTCAGCTTAAATACTATAGACCTGAATTATTATATAACCCTAAAATTATATAACTAGGTGTGCTTGCACATCGGCGTGATAACTACTTCTTACCATGGGGCCACTGGCGGTATTATTAAAGCCCATAGCATCAGCTTTTTCTTTTAATACTTCAAAAGCCTGTGGTTCAACGTAACGCATTACTGGTAAATGGTGCACACTGGGTTGTAGATACTGGCCTAATGTAAGCATGCTGACATTGTGTGCACGCAAGTCCTCCATCACCGCCAAAATTTCTTCATCGGTTTCGCCCAAGCCTAACATCAAGCCTGATTTTGTCGGTACTTGCGGATACATTTCACCGAAAGTTTTTAATAATGTGAGTGAGTTTTGATAATCAGAACCTGGTCTAGCCTGTTTATACAAACGTGGCACAGTTTCCAGGTTGTGATTCATCACGTCAGGTGGTGCTTTGCTCAAGATTTCCATAGCCACATCCAAGCGACCACGAAAGTCCGGAACGAGGATTTCGATCTTGATATTAGGCGACTGTTGGCGTACCGCATGGATACAATCGACAAAATGCTGAGCGCCGCCATCTCGTAAATCATCACGATCTACCGAAGTGATAACAACATAATTCAGTTTCATCTGCGCAATGGTACGCGCCAAGTTCTCAGGCTCATTTACATCTGGCGGTAAGGGTTTGCCGTGGGCAACGTCACAGAATGGACAACGGCGCGTACAAATATCGCCTAGAATCATAAAGGTGGCAGTGCCGCCGCTGAAGCATTCGCCAATATTCGGGCAACTGGCTTCTTCACATACCGTGTGTAGATTATTCTCGCGCAGTATTTTTTTGATTTCCTGATAGCGTGCTGAACCCGGCACCTTCATGCGTATCCACTCGGGTTTGCGCTGCATAGGTTGCGGAATGATCTTGATTGGAATGCGCGACGTTTTCGCTGCATCAATCTCTTTGACGCCAGCGACTTTTGGGCTATTTGTTTTAAGACTATTAGTTTTGATGGTAACTTCAGACATGCAGTTGTTCATTTCCTAAATTGGCGGTAAGCGAATCAAGTAGTAATTCACTTATTTGCGCTATGTTGGTTTCAATACCTAAATCTTTGGTTTGTGTGACTTCCAAGCCCACATAACCGCAAGGGTCGATAGCCTTAAAAGGCGTTAAGTCCATGTTTACATTCAGACTTAGGCCATGATAACAGTAATTATTTTTAATGCGCAAACCAAGTGCAGCAATCTTCGCATCATTCACATACACGCCAGGGGCATCTGTTCTTGCTATCGCTGTAATTTGGTAGTCTGCCAGCAATCCTATTACAGCATTTTCTAGCAGGCTGACCAGGCTGCGAATATTTAGATTGTTGCGCTTTAAATCTAACAGCGCATAAATAATGATTTGGCCGGGCCCGTGGTAAGTGATTTTCCCGCCACGATCAGTCAACACTACGGGAATATCTTTACGGGCAGGTAAGCGTACATTCTTGCGGTTAAGCCCTAGGGTATAAACTGCTGGGTGTTCGGTTAGCCATAATTCATCTGCTGTGGTTTCTGCACGCTCGACAGTGAATTTCTGCATGTCGCGCCAGGTGGTTTCAAAGTCCGTAACACCTAATCGCTTGACGATAATAGGTTGCTGCATAAAGTACTACAGCGCGAACTTGACCAGCGGATGCGAGCTTAACAAACGATAAATACTGTCTAGCTGCTCTTGTGAAACCACATGCACGGTACAAGTCAGACTGATGTATTTGCCTGC
>DATHXI010000072.1:0-47593 GCA_035459705.1 Methylotenera sp.
ATATTGGCATTACTGACACCAATTTGCAGGCTGCGGAGGCCGAACATCAAGCGTGGATTGCTAAAGGTTTTCATGGTGAAATGGATTATATGGCAAAACATGGGGTGAAGCGTACTCGCCCCGAGGAATTAGTGCCAAATACCATACGCGTGATTTCTGCCCGTTTAGACTATCTACCACCCAATGCCGCCGATAGTGAAACCGTGATGCAAGACAGTAGCAAAGCCTTTATTTCACGCTATGCACTGGGGCGCGATTATCACAAGGTGATGCGCAATAAACTGCAAAAACTCAGTGAGAAGATTCAATCAGAAATTACCCAGCTTAATATCAGCGACTTTAGCTACCGCGTGTTTACCGATAGCGCCCCAGTGCTTGAGGTTGCTTTAGCTGAGAAAGCCGGTCTGGGCTGGCGTGGCAAACATACCCTACTTCTTAATAAAAATCGCGGCTCATGGTTCTTTTTAGGTGAAATCTATACCAACCTGCCTTTAACCATAGATGAACCTTCAACCAACCACTGCGGCACTTGCTCAAGCTGTATTGATATATGCCCTACACAAGCCATTACAGCGCCTTATGAGGTTGACGCGAGGCGTTGCATCTCTTACCTCACCATTGAGCTTAAAGGCAGCATACCGCTTGAATTTAGGCCGCTAATTGGTAACCGCGTCTATGGCTGCGATGACTGCCAATTGACATGCCCCTGGAACAAGTTTGCCGAGATTACCAAAGAGCCTGATTTTGCCGTTAAGAACGGTTTGGACAATATCAGTTTAGTGGAATGTTTTTACTGGACTGAAGAACAGTTCAAACAACACATGGCAGGCAGTGCGATTTACCGTATTGGTTATACACAATGGCTACGAAACATCGCCATAGGATTAGGCAACGCCAAGACCACCCCTGAAGTCGTTAAAGCACTGCAAAGTCGTGCAAATGATGCATCAGAGTTGCTACGTGAACATGTTGGTTGGGCATTAGCACAGCATACTGCCTAACTTTGGTTGACTTGTGATTATCTGATAACCTCGAAGCCGCTGTAAATACCATCATCCGGCTCAATTTCTACTCGCTCCACAAGTGCAAGCTCCGGCCCGCGTTGTGCCCAACGCACAAGGGCGTCTACGGCAACGGAATCGCCATGCACTGCAGCTTCTACCGAGCCATCACTGCGGTTCTTCACCCAACCATTGACCCCTAGCCTTTGTGCTTCTATACGCATCGAATCACGGTAGAACACACCTTGTACACGGCCGTGAATCACGAGATGTAGCTTTTTCTGTGGTGGAGCTGGATGAGCAATCATTCTTTTTTCCTGCGACAATTTAAATAAAGTTAACTATCTAGGGTTAACCATCTTTTACTTGCCCTGCACGCCGGCGAAAGAAGAGCCAACCATAGATCGCGATATTAACGATAACAACCACACCCGCAAGTGCGAACTGGATCTCGCGCGTAAGGCCAGAAGGATAGATGATGTTGAGTAGATAGTGTTCAACAAAGCTCTCCATGTAACCAGATTGCCCCGCTTTGATGCGGAAGTAGTTCTCCCAGTACGTCAGTGGGCAGACGCGACCCGTGAGTTCGACAAAGAACCCCCAAACGGCGGCTGGGAGATGGGCAAAAGGGATCCAACGCCACCATATCGTCATTGCGCCGCCCAAGAGGGCGAACAGAATGAAAGCCATGTGGAGCAAGATGACACCATCAGCAGCTAAACGAAAGTACATGCCCATTAACCCATCAATTCTTGTAAAGCATTATACTAAGTTAACGTTAGAAGCTGGTTAGAAGATAGTTCAATTCTGGATGCAAATCAATTGAATGCAACTAAAGACTCAGGTGTAGCACGTGTGTTTTTTGCCCTGTGGCCAGAGATATTGGTACGACAGGCATTGCATACGTTGGCCACAAAATATCAGTCGCAGTGTGAGGCTCGCGTCATGGCTGCGGATAGCCTGCATATGACGTTGCTGTTTTTGGGAGAAGTAAAGCGTACCCGCCTGCTGCAATTGATGCAAACTGCGGACAAGGTATCGGTGCCGCCTTTTGGGTTTGTATTGGAGAGACTTTCATTCTGGCAGCATAACCGGATTGCTTATGCGACAACGGTTGTGGAAGCACCAACACTGCATCAACTGGCCGCAGCGCTACAGCAGGAAGTGCTAGCGGCGGGATTCCTGTTCGAAAGCGATGTTGAAAGCCATGAGTTCACTCCGCATGTCACATTGTTACGTAACGTCAGGCATGTTCTAGAGCCACAGCCCATCACGCCCATTACATGGCGGGTAGATTCGTTCGTGTTGGTGGAATCGGTCACAACGGACCAAGGAGTGCGCTACCATGTGCTTCAGAAATGGCGACTGCCGCCTTTTGACCAAACCTCATCTGTTGAACCACCAGTTAAGCAAACGTAGGCTTATTTAACTCTGATATGATATTTAGCATCTGGGAAGCTAGCAGATTCTAAGCCTAGTCTTTTGAATAAGCGGTAATTATTTAACGGAGCTAATAAAAATGTTAATCGGCGTCCCTAAAGAAATCAAAGTACGTGAATATAGAGTTGGTTTGGTACCAGCCAATGTACGCGAATTGGTGGCACGTGGTCATGAGGTTATTGTTGAAGTTGGTGCGGGCGACGGGATTGGTGCAAGTGACGAACATTATCAAGCAGCCGGCGCAACCATCATCAATTCTGCGCAGGAGATATTTGAACGCGCCAGATTGATTATTAAGGTCAAAGAACCTCAAGCCGCCGAGCGCAAATGGCTTAGGCAGGGACAAATTCTCTTTACGTATTTGCATCTTGCGCCAGATCTGGCGCAAACGAGTGACCTTGTCGATTCCGGTGCAACCTGCATTGCCTATGAGACAGTGACAGCAGATGACGGTGGCCTGCCTTTGCTGGCACCAATGTCAGAAGTAGCTGGCAGGCTTTCGGTTCAGGCTGGCGCGTATTATCTCGAAAAAACGCATGGCGGCGCTGGTATATTGCTTGGTGGCGTGCCTGGGGTTGAACCGGCGTTGGTCACTATAATCGGCGGCGGCGTAGTGGGTACGCATGCAATTGATGTGGCGCTTGGCATGGGCGCAGCAGTCACGGTGCTGGATTGCAATAGTGATGTTCTGCACAATCTCCGTAAGCAATTCGGTTCTCGTCTAAATACCGTTTTCTCAACCGCAGAAGCAATTGAGCACCACTGTAGCAGTGCCGATCTCGTGATCGGTGGGGTACTCATCGCCGGCGCCACCGCCCCCAAGCTCATCACCCACGACATTGTCAGGAGCATGAGGCCTGGTAGCGTGATTGTAGATGTTGCTATTGACCAGGGCGGCTGTTGCGAGACTTCTCGACCAACCACACACGAAGCACCAACCTATGTAGTCGATGGAGTAATCCATTACTGTGTCGCCAATATGCCAGGGGTTGTGCCACGCACTTCAACTTATGCACTCAACAACGCAACCCTACCTTATGTGCTAGCACTGGCAGACAATGACTTGAATGCATTACGCGAAGACAAGCATCTTTTGAATGGGTTAAATATCCATCAGGGTAGAGTGACCAATTTACCGGTTGCTACAGCACTGGGATTTGCATACTACGAACCTGCGCTAGCTTTAGCGTTAACTAATAAATAATGATGATTGCGCCAGCATCGCTGCCCCAATGATACCTGCTTTATCGCCCATACCAGAGATAGTCACGTTGACCTTGCCGCGCAAAGCAGGAATCAAATCCTGCTCGAGCTGCTGCTGAAAAGCTGGTTTCATTAGCGACCATGCGGCACTCATGCCGCCACCAATCACAACCTCTGTCACATCGATGACTTTTAAGATATGTGCCAACGCCTGTGCTAAATACGCACCAGCCAGTGCGTATGCTGCAATTGCGGCTTGGTCACCTGTTCTAGCGCGATTTGCGATTTCACCCGCATGGCATTGTTGCCCTGTAGATTCAAAGTAAGTAATGGCGACACCGCTGGCCGAGGCATATTGCTCCATGCAACCCAAGTTACCGCAACCACATTGACGACCTTGTGGTTTAACTATGATATGCCCTACTTCCATCGCTACGCCATGCTGGCCTTGGAACGGCTGGCCATTCAAAATCAAGCCGCCACCAACACCAGTACCCAAACCCAGATAGATTAAGTTTTGTGCAGCTTCACTAGCCTCACTAACTTCCTTATGCATCACATACTCACCATAAGCGGCGGCGAGCCCATCATTCTCGGTGATTACTGGCAGTTGAATCAACTGGCTCAGGTCTACATTGCTTAAACCTGGTAAATTAGGTGATTGCGAGATTTTTTGCGTTTTAGGGTCGATAAAACCGGGGAACCCAATACCGACGGCAGAGGCCTGCGGATACTTTTTACGCACACTTTCAATAGCCGCAGAAATTGTGGTTAGTATCTTCTGCCAGGCTTGCTGCGGTGAAAGTTGATGCGATTTACACATTTCAGAAAAATCAGCTTGGAAGCGCATTTCCTCAAGTAAGCGCGGTGGCGTGGTAGTGGTATCGACCACGCCAAGTCGTAAATTGGTACCGCCTACGTCAATGCCAATCAACTGCGCCATGTGCTATTTACGCCCTGTGCGCACAATTGCCTCAGCAAAAGCGGTCTTTTGGTTCTTGCAAACCTGTTGCCAATTAAAACGCCAATGCCAGTTACCAGAAGACGTGCCGGGAATATTCATACGATGGCTAGTATCAAGCGCCAAAAGGTCTTGCATTGGAATAATGGCTAGCTGAGCCTTAGATTCAAGCGCCATATCAATCAAATCCCTTGGCATCTCCGGCTGATGTTCCTCAGAATGGGATGATCGCAAATACGCATGGACGGGCTCACGCTGCTGCTCATCTAAAGCTTCGTACCAACCCAAGGTCGTATCGTTATCATGCGTGCCGGTATAGACCACGCTATTTTCCTCAATGTGATGAGGTAAATAAGGGTTATCGTCTTGCCCGCTAAATGCAAACTGCAAAATCTTCATACCGGGCAGATTGTATTTGTGTCTCAACGCATCAACCTCTGCCGTGATGATACCCAAATCCTCTGCGACCAGAGTGACGTTAGGTAAAGCAGTGACAATCGCAGCTAGCAATGCGTCGCCAGGCGCTAGCACCCACTGCCCGTTGATAGCCGTTTCTTCGTCTGCAGGAATCTCCCACGCAGCTTCCAAGCCTCTAAAGTGGTCGATACGCACCATGTCAAACAACTCGCTCTGCGTTGCCATGCGTGATACCCACCAGCTAAAACCATCTGCAGCCATCGCTTCCCAGTTGTAATGTGGATTACCCCAGCGCTGACCTGTTTCACAAAAGTAATCGGGTGGCACGCCTGCCACGACGGTCATATTTTTATCAGCGTCTAATTTGAATAGATGCGGTTGTGCCCATACTTCTGCACTATCGTAGGACACAAAAATTGGAATATCTCCAAATAGGTGCACCTTCTTACTAGCTGCATACGTTTTAAGTTTGTGCCACTGCGTGAAAAATACAAATTGCGTAAATTGAATCACCGCTATTTCATGCGCCAACTCTTTGCTAGCTTGTTTAAGGGTCTTTTTATCGCGATTCTTGTAGGCTTCAGGCCAGTAAGACCAGCCGGTATTGTCAAACTTTGTACGCAAAGCCAGAAACAATGCAAATTCCTTGAGCCAATATGCATGTTCTGTACAAAAGTCGGCAAAGTCTTGATGAAGCTTGTTTTTGGTTTGCTGTCCAAATGCCTGATAAGCTTTGTCCATTAAAGGTAACTTACTGATAATAAGGCCGTTTAAGTCATCTTTAGACAATAAATCTTGAGCTACCAGCGCCTCTAAACTAATGAAGTCCGGGTTGCCTGCGTGTGCTGATAAACACTGATACGGTGAATTGTCAGCATGCGGCATATTGATTGGCAGTGTTTGCCAGATGCTCACGCCAAGCCTGTGAAACATATCGACAACGCGGCGAGCCTCATCACCCAAATCACCCACATAATACGCACTTGGTAATGAACTGATGTGTAACAGTACACCTGCTCGGCGTTGGTTCAAAAGTGATGGGCTAGGTGACTGGGTCATAGATTTCTACATAATAAAAAGTCTTGCGTCTCAAAATTTAAAGCTAGAAAGTTATATGCCAAAAGTTATGCTCAAAGCTTATATAGTGCAACTTAAAACAAGAATACTTTAAGCTTCCTGCCCACGACGCATAGTGCCACCTGCATCAGGATTACCGCCGCCAGCACTGATTGCTTCTTGTAGAATCGCCGGCACTGGTTGTTGCAATAAAATGTATAGATTGATCAGATTACGGCGATAAAGCTTATCGAAACTGGAAACACTTTCAGACGAGTTGTAGTCACCAAACCACCAGAACCAATCTGAGCCCTCACAAATCGCGAGTTGCCGCTCACAGGCTGCCAGCTGCTCTGCACTCATATTATTTGCTGACGACAGCACACTGTCATAGGTCTTTTTAGCAATACAGAGCAAGTCCCAGGCCAAGTTTTTATCTTTGCTACCGATCCAGGTGCTAAAGGTGCCGTACACCCAACTACCCGCTGCTATCTGTGGCAGTATAGGTGCAGATATTTTTTTATTTTGATATGCAGCTGACTGGTACAAATTCACCATATCGCTAAAAGTAGTCATTTCAATGTCAGGATGATTCACGAGTGCTGCATACAGTTCACTTAAAAAGTAATACCCATTGTATGGATAATATTCCCAAGCGTTTTCCCCATCTAGAATCACACTCACTACTTTTGCCTTTGACTCAGTATTGGATTCATGAATATGCTCTAGTGAGCGGATAAAATCACTTACTGCATCGCTGGAATGTAATTTTGCGTACTCAAAACCAATCTTGTCAGAGAGGTGGTCATCTCTAAAAAAACATAGAATGTCGTTTTTACCATTCGTTACACGGTACGGCTGGTAAAGGTAATCCTGCTTATCTTCAACACTCAATTCACACTTCAATAAGCTGTTCGCCAACACCCCTTGTCCCGTGGCCGCCCACTCTACCCCATGTTCAGCCATCAGAGATAAGGCTGCATGAGATACACCGCCCTCAGCCGGCCACATACCACGAGGCTCTGCACCAAAAAGACTAGTATGGTATTTTTTAGCATTTAACACATGGGCAGCGGCTCGCCCTGCCCCACTTGGATAGCGAGAATTTTCTGGCAAAGGCGCATCGGGCATTGCATCTAATGTAGATTTGAAATCCAGTAACAATGGCAATATAGGGTGGTAGTAAGGCGTCGTGGAAATCTCAATCTGCTTACGCTTCATCAATGCTTTGTAGCGCGGGATCAACTGTGTGATTGTCTCGCCAATCACATCAAATAATTGTTCTCTTTCTTGCAGTGTGAATAAAATACCCTTCGCCATTAACGCTTGTATGATTGGATTATTGCGACGCAAACTTTCACCACACCAAGCCAAGTGGTACCACACCAATAAATCTGCTTTATATTGAGCTGATAAATAATGGAACTCATCATCACCCATCATCGGCTCTACTAACTGATAGAGTTGTAATAAACGCTGATAATGTGGAAAAGGACTCAACATCTTTTCATGATGACTTTTGAAACAACTTTGCACGATCAACCGGCATTGTGCACGGCTAATATCAGCCAGATTCTTCTCTATAAGCAGTTCTAATAAAGGGTCGCGAATGTCATTCTGCATGAACTGGTTGCTGTAATCTTCAAGCTGCTCCAGCAGAATGGGCACGTAATTAAAGGTAACGCGCGCCTTAGGATTAGCTTCAAGATGAAAAGCCATATCGCTGTAATCTTTGATTGCATGCAGATAAGTCCATGGCAGCACATATTCATTGCTGACAATGTCTCGATAATCTGGCTGGTGCATGTGCCAGTAAAGATTGAGATATAACTTAGGACGAGCGGAGGGCTTCAATTGAATTTATAGCCTTAACTTATAATTAAAAAACTTTAGTAAAAATATAACCCCGTTAAATATATAACTTATTGGTTATATTATTTAACTCTGTAGAGATCTTGACCCAGCATATCAGGTGTAACCAGCACTATACCTTTTTCAGATACATAAAAACGTTTAGCATCCACAGCTAGATCCACACCAATCTGCATGCCTTCTGGAATATTGCAGCCACGGTCTATCACCACATTTTTCAGAATCACATTACGATTAACCGTTACCTTAGGCAAAATGACCGAGCCTTGGATATCACAAAAGCTATGGACGCGTACATCCGAAAACAATACCGAGTTCGTCACGCATGAACCACTAATCAAACAACCGCCAGAGACGAGAGAATCGGTGGCCTTACCTGTCCTGCCCTCATCATTAAATACGAATTTTGCCGGTGGCAGTTGCTCTTGATAAGTCCAAATCGGCCAATCTCTATCATAAAGGTTAAGCTCAGGAATCACTTTTGTGAGTTCCATGTTTGCTTCCCAATAAGCATCAATCGTACCAACATCACGCCAATAGAAGTTACCGTTTCTGGCGCCCACGCAGCTATCGGTGAATCGATGCGCCTGCACTCTGTATTTCTTAATCAAATAAGGAATGATGTCTCCACCGAAGTCATGACTGGATTTTGGATCATCCGCATCACGAATCAACTGCTCATATAGGAATTTAGCGTTAAATATATAGATACCCATGCTGGCAAACGCTTTAGTTGGGTCACCAGGCATATGTTTTGGGTTATCAGGCTTCTCTGCGAACTCAATCACACGCTCATTCTCATCTACCGCCACCACACCAAAACCTTTGGCATCTTCTAATGGCACATTGATACAAGCCACTGTCATGTCAGCGTTACTTTTAACATGCGTCGCTAACATCTTGCCGTAGTCCATTTTATAAATATGGTCACCCGCCAGGATTAAGATGTACTCTGCACCGCCATTCTCGCGTAACAAATCAACATTTTGATACACTGCATCAGCAGTGCCTTTGTACCATTCTTCCGATATACGCTGCTGCGCTGGAATGATATTCACATACTCATTAAATTCACCACGCAAAAACCCCCAACCGCGCTGGATATGCTGAATCAAGCTTTGTGCCTTATATTGTGTGGCGACATTGATACGACGGATGCCAGAATTAATACAATTGGAGAGCGGGAAATCAATAATTCGAAATTTACCGCCAAATTGAACAGCAGGCTTAGCACGCCAATCGGTCAGATTCTTTAGACGACTACCACGGCCACCCGCCAGAATAATTGCGACGGTATTTTTTGTCAGGTTACTAATAAAACGTTCTGATTGCTGTTCGACGAATCTTTCCTGCGCCATGATGCCCTCCTAAAATTTTTATTGATGTGCGTAATCTTTATTTATGGTTAATTAGCTGGGCAGACTAATTAACATAGTACTAATTAATATAGATTGATTAATATAGTACTGATTTACTTAATGTAATGACAGAATTTACATTTTGTTACATTTTGTTACATTATAATCAGCTATGCGCATTACAATCTAGTTATTAGAGTTAAAAAAACAAAATAATTCAGAATAAATTAAAGCTAATTTCAGTGAATATTTAAAGACAAAAATTAAAGAAGATCATCTTGGCAAAATCTAAAGCAACCTCAACGGTCTCTAAAACACATGCTAGCGCACTTAATCTTATATTAAGTGCTCAACATCACGATCCATTTAGCTTTTTGGGCTTACATACCTCTGATGAGGGTTCTGTCTTTCGTACCTTTCTGCCCTATGCATCCGATGTTTGGTTAAAAACTGCCAAAACTTGGACCAAACTTGAAAAGACCCAAGCTAACGGCTTATTTGAATTGCATAGTGAAACCAAGCTTAAAGCGCCTTGTTTACTCAAAGTAGAATGTGAAGGCACTACTTATGAAACCTATGATCCCTATACGTTCGCCTCTAGCATCACACAAGATGAACTTTATTTATTTGGCGAAGGCCGCTTAAAACAAGCTTATAAAACCCTAGGTGCACAATGCATGGTGCAAGATAAGGTAGAAGGTGTACGCTTTACTGTTTGGGCGCCTAATGCTGAGCGCGTCAGTGTGATTGGTAGCTTTAATCGCTGGGATGGCCGAATACACTCTATGCGTGCACATGGCTCTAGTGGCGTATGGGATATTTTTATTCCGCACCTGACGACGCATGACACTTACAAATTTGAAATCCGTAATCGCCATACCGGTCATATTTTGGTCAAAACCGATCCTTATGGTTTTGAGTATGAGCAACGCCCAGGTACAGCTGCAAAAATTAGCAAAAGCCATCATCAATGGGAAGATAAACAATGGCTGGCGGAACGTAAGCAACGTGATTGGTTACATGCGCCCTTTAACTGCTATGAAGTGCATCTAGGTTCATGGCAGCGTAATGACAAAGGGCATTTTTTAAGTTACCGCGATCTTGCGAAGACCTTAGTGCCTTATGTTGCAGAAATGGGCTACACCCACGTTGAACTATTGCCAGTATCAGAACATCCCCTGAATGAATCATGGGGTTACCAAACCACAGGTTATTTTGGTGTGACCAACCGTTTTGGCTCACCTGATGATTTACGCTTCTTGATAGACGCTTTTCATCAGGTCAATGTTGGTGTGATTTTAGATTGGGTGCCAGGCCACTTTCCAAAAGACGATTGGGCATTAGCCCGCTTTGACGGCACTGCACTGTATGAACATGAAGATCCAAGACTTGGCGAACACCAAGACTGGGGCACTTATATCTTTAACTATGGCCGCAATGAAGTCCGTAACTTTTTAATTGCCAATGCCTATTTCTGGTTACAAGAATTCCATATCGATGGTTTGCGTGTCGATGCTGTGGCCTCTATGCTATATCTAGATTACTCGCGCAAAGCCGGTGAATGGCTGCCAAATAAATTTGGTGGGCGCGAAAATCTTGATGTAATTGATTTCTTAAAACAACTCAATATTATGGTTGGAGAAGATTTCCCCGGTGTACTGACCATTGCTGAGGAATCCACTGCATGGCCGATGGTCTCGCGCCCCGTTTATCTAGGTGGTTTAGGCTTCAGCATGAAGTGGAACATGGGCTGGATGAATGATACCCTCGCCTACATTGAAAACGACCCCGTACACAGGCGCTACCACCATGAAAAACTGACTTTTGGGCAGCTATACGCCTATTCAGAAAATTTTATTCTTCCGTTCTCACATGATGAAGTGGTACATGGCAAGCATTCACTTTTAGATAAAATGCCAGGCGATGCATGGCAAAAATTTGCCAATTTGCGTTTATTGATGACATATCAAATGACCGCGCCAGGTAAAAAGCTCAACTTCATGGGCAATGAATTCGGTCAGGGACGTGAATGGAACGTCAATAGCAGCCTTGATTGGCACCTGTTGAGCGGTGAGTACGAGGGTCATGAATGGCATAACGGTATCAGGCAAATCAATACTGATTTGAATAGACTTTATAAACAGTTACCTGCCTTATATGAGCTAGATTTTGAGCACCAAGGTTTTGAATGGATTGATTGCCATGACACCGATCAATCAATTATCAGCTTTATAAGACGTGGTTTAGACAATAGTTTTGTTATAATACTGCTGAATTTTACGCCTGTATTACGAAAAGAATATCGCGTTGGCGTACCGCAAGTTGGAAGTTACCAAGAAATTTTTAACAGTGATGCAGGCTACTATGGCGGCAGTAATCAAGGCAACGGCGCCGGATTACACACAGACGATGTCGCATGGATGAATCAAAATCAATCACTTGTAATCACACTGCCACCGCTGGCAGGAATAGTTCTACAATTAAAATAACTCATTGAATATAAAGTATTATTATCTAAATGGCTACACTTACACAATACCCGGTATGGCATAAACTCTGCCAACATCAACAAACAATCGCATCAGTCCACATGCGCGATCTATTCGCAAAAGACCCTAATCGCTTCAGTAAATTTAATCTCAAATTCGCCGATATATTAATGGATTACTCCAAGCATCGTATCGATGAAGAGACATTACCGCTATTGTTTCAGATGGCGCGTGAAGCGCACATCGAAAGCTGGCGCGATCGCATGTTTGCTGGTGAAAAGATCAATATCACTGAAAATCGTGCAGTTTTACATACCGCTCTTCGGAATCGCGCTAATACCCCGGTGATGGTGGATGGCAAGGATGTGATGCCCGATGTAAATGCTGTGCTGGCGCAGATGCGCAAATTCTCAGACAGCGTACGTAACGGTAGCTGGTTAGGTTATACAGGTAAACGCATCACCGACATCGTTAACATCGGTATCGGTGGTTCTGATTTGGGTCCGGTCATGGTGTGCGATGCTTTAACACCTTATGCCAGTCCAGACTTGAAAGTACATTTTGTATCGAACATTGATGGTGCTCATTTAATGCGCGCACTCAGTGAATGCAATCCTGAAACTACGCTGGTCATCGTCGCTTCAAAAACCTTTACAACCCAAGAAACCATGACTAACGCGCACTCTGCACGTAAATGGTTTTTAGAGTCCGCAAAAGATGAAGCGCATATTGCCAAACACTTTGTGGCACTTTCTACCAACGCAAAAGCAGTAAAAGAATTTGGTATCGATACTGCCAATATGTTTGCGTTTTGGGATTGGGTAGGTGGGCGTTATTCTCTTTGGTCCGCAATTGGCTTATCAATTGCACTCTATGTGGGCATGGATAACTTTGAAGAGTTACTCACTGGTGGCTTTGAGATGGACGAGCACTTCAGAACTGCACCATTAGAAGAAAACATGCCGGTGATCTTGGCGCTAATTGGCGTTTGGTATAACAACTTCTTCCACGTCGACTCACAAGCCATTTTACCCTATGACCAAGGTTTAGCGCGCTTCCCAGCCTATATGCAACAAGCGGATATGGAAAGTAACGGTAAATTCATCGACCGAAATGGTGACCGTGTGCAGTATAAAACGGGCTCAGTGATTTGGGGTGAAGCCGGTACCAATGGTCAGCATGCGTTCTACCAATTGATTCACCAAGGTACCCAAATAGTACCTTGCGATTTCTTGATGCCAGTACATAGCCACTACAAAGTAGGCGAAAACGGCAATACGCATCATAAAATCCTATTGGCTAACTTCTTGGCACAGACGCAATCATTGATGCTAGGTAAAACCCAAGAACAGGCACGTACAGAGCTAAGACAACAAGGCTTGAATGGCGAGGCATTAGAAAAACTGCTCCCGCACAAAGTATTTGATGGTAACCGCCCTACCACTTCAATCATGTTCGATAAACTCACGCCAAACACGCTAGGTAAGCTCATTGCACTTTATGAGCATAAGATATTCGTACAAGGCATTATTTGGGATATCAACAGCTATGACCAATGGGGTGTGGAATACGGGAAACAAATTGCGCAACAAATCTTACCGCAATTGATTAGTGATGAAGTCGTCTCTAATTATGACAGCTCTACCAACGGGTTAATTAACTACACCAAATCAATACGCTAGCGCCATCTCTTACAACGCACTAGCACCTCTAACTTACTAGGGTCATATATGTCGAAATGCCGATTGAATGTTTTTTTAACTTTAATCGGCGTATCGATTAGTTTTCCAGCACTAGCCACCAATGGTATTAACCTCATTGGTTTTGGTGCAGAGTCTACGCTGATGGGGGGGGCCGACACTGCGGTAGCGCGAGATACAAGTGCATTGAACACCAACCCCGCAGGCTTAGCACAAATCCATAGTCGTACATTTGATGGATTTGGCTCTCTACTGCGTACAACTGACTTGGCACATGAAGACGCCTTGAATGATCAACACGCCGATAATCGCTACACATTATTAGCAGGTGGTGGGTATGCGCAGCCGCTTGATAATATGCCATGCAGTGTCGGGGTGGGATTTTTCACACAAGGCGGTGCAGGCGCGGTGTTTAAACACATCAATACTGTATTTGGCACGAATGATGAAATGTCTTCGTTATTCGGCATCGCTAAAGTCACCCCTGGATTTGGCTGTCAGGTGACCGACAATCTCTCTATCGGTGCAAGCCTAAGCTTGGTGTATGCAACCATCGAACAAAAGTTCTTTTATGACACTTCTAATGCTGTATTCGCAGGCTTTAAAAATGAAGGCGCCAGTGCGCTACGCTTTGGCCTAAAACTAGGCGCACAATACAAGTTAAATGACGCATGGACTTTAGGTGCAAGCTACACCGAAAAAACTGAGCTGCCACTCACTGATGGTACGGCAAAATTTAATTTTACAGGTGCCGGGGTTGCCGGCTTAGGCATCGTTAAATACAACAATCTGAGCATTAAAGGCTTTGCATTGCCGCGTGAGGTTGCCATCGGCGCGGCATTTAAGCCCAATGAAGACTGGTTACTCTCTGCAAAAGTAAACTGGATCAACTGGGCTGATGCAATCAACGACGTCACAACCTCCGCTACTGACCCTAACAATGCACTTGCGCCAGCAATCGTGATCGTCAATCCACAGAACTGGCATAACCAAATTGTGTATGCACTAGGAGCAGCCTATACCTATAACGACCTAACCACGTTATATGCTGGCTATAACTATGGCAAAAATCCAATGCCAGAAAAGAACTCTAATCCATTATTGGCGGCAATTCTAGAAAGCCATATCACACTAGGGTTCTCACGCCAATTGAACGACACTTGGAAACTCACAAGCGGCATTGAATATTTGCTTCCTGTTAAAGTTACTTACGATAGCCAGTTATTTGGTAATGATGCAGAAGTGCGTAATGAAGGCGTATTCTTTCACTTTATGTTGAGCAAACGTTGGTAGTACTAGACATTAAAAAGCCTCTTACATCGCTGCAAGAGGCTTTTTTGTTACCTGTGTTTAGTTGATTTTTTAGCTAATTGCTAACTGGATTTTTCATTAGCCAATAAACTCGTGTCAAAACCAAACACTTTGCCAGCCCATATAAAAATCAACCAAGCCAGTATGCCAAACGGCAAGTATCCGAAGTAACCAAGCAAAGGCATTTCTGCATATATATGGATGACGTTTACGTAAGGAATGTCATACAGCCAATAATTTGGATTAGTCACAGGTGTTGCAGGATGCGCACTGCCGTAATTCCAAACCTCCCAGAAAAAACCATTCAGCAATGTACTCAGCGCCATTAACAACATAGGGCTCCAGTTACCGTTTGCCAACGCTGTAAACGGTGTCCAAATTTTTAACATAATAAGCAAACCAGCAAAGCCAAGCAGTGGGCCTATCCACATAACCCAAAAGAGTGGGTAAGGATAGAACACCAAAGCAGTTACAAGAATAAAGCTCAAGTACAGCATGGGCTTACCAGGAAAGTTTAATTTAGGTCCTTGTGCATAACGTGCAACAAGCTTTGGACAACAATTGAGCAGCGTGTACCACTCAAAAATTGCAGGCCATACCGTGGTATAAGCAATGATGTATAGCCAAACAATGGTTGAATGGCTTAACTCCGGCATTGTACTGTTTGGGTAGTACCAATTACCTAGTGCAAAATAGTCAAAATACTCAAAGAGAAACCATCCCCCAAGCGACACGGCAGCGCTAATAAGCAGTGTCTTAGGACGATTTTCAAATAGTGAGTAACCTCCAGAAAAGCGATAATTCAAGCCATCAAGCGTAAAAATAAAGCCCCACCATAATGGCGTAAAAGCATAATAAACCAAGTTGCCAAATACAGTTTCACGCGTCCACATCAACCACCAAAAGAACAGTGTTGTAGCAAGACCCAACCAGAACCAGATAGGCAAAGGCTTTCCAGGCGGTTCAGGTTGTGGATTAAGCTGATTAAAACCGAACCACTGCGGGAATATCAAGAAAATAATGAAAGCAATCTCAACAATCGCCAGCAGAATAAAAATCGTCAAATTAAAACCAGGAGGTTGTTCAACAAAAAGTGGCGGGAATACACCAAACCCTGGCGGAAGATGTGTTTCTGGGTAGGCGAACCAAGAAGCTAACAACGGTAATAAAGCCATAATAACGATAGGTACGACAAGTGCTAGACGTGATAATCTGATTGACACAACTCTCCCCTTTTTGAATTTATAGTGACTATTGCGTTTGAAACTTAACTCCTATGTTTTTATACATCTGCTTCTTGATTAAACTTTAACTCCTTTTGAATCTCCTCAGATTTGGCTTTACGAAGCCTTTTGTTTTCATACATACGCTCATCTGCCATGCGCATGAGGCTAGCGATGTTATCCGCCTCATATCCATACACAGACCCTGCGCTTGCACCTGCAAACTCAAAACCATTTAGCCTCATGGTATGCAGTGCATCTTCCAAGGCCTTTTCAACCCTCGGCAAATTATCGCTGAAACTGAGCACAGCGAATTCATCCCCTCCAAGCCGATAGAGCTTTAAATCATTACCCAAAGTTTTTTGATAACACTGACCAAAGTTGCATAACAAATCATCTCCACGCTCATGGCCATACATATCATTGTAGAATTTCAAGCCATCTAAATCGATAAAAGTCAGGTTGCCAAACAGCGGCATATTTACAATCTCTTTGGTAAGTGCATGGCGATTAGGTAGCCCGGTCAGCGCATCGGAGAATGCAGTTTTAACGCTTAATTCCAACTCAAATAGCGCACTCTCTTTGTCCCTAACCAATTGTGAAAACTGAAAGGACAGCACTAACGCTAGCAACATCACCTCAATAGCCACACTCACCAAACCCATATGCTCAATATAGAACGTATATTGATCCTCAATTTTGGATAGACTAATGGTGATTACACCCAAAACAAAAAATATGCTGATTGCGACTAAATAACGCTTAGCTGAAGGATTGTGGCGCATGCTTTTAGCAATTGCAGCAACCAGGCCGTAACATAAAAACATCCCAACCCCGTAGCGGGATAACTCTAGTGCCCAATTGGGGAATACAAGTGCCAAACCGATAAAGACGCACAGCACGCTAAAAATTGCGATACCTACCGAATACAGGCGACTTTTGGTTTCATGATTAATTTCCAACAACGCCATGACAAATACGATATACGCAACATTTGAAAATAAGATCGGTGTCGTCGCCCAATATAATGAATGCACGGCAAATATATCGGCTAGCACAAGTAAAGTAGCACTGTTGAATAAGAAATTGCCGAAGATAAAGCTTGCATACATGCCTTCTGCCAGACGATTGCGCAACGAAGCAAGTACCGCGTAATAAAAACCTAAGCCAAAAAATATGCCCAAACATAGCAATGTGAGCGTATTACCATATTTAATGGATTGCTGATAATTCGCGCGAGTATCTATATAGGGTTCTGGAATTGCCAGAAAATTGGAGGACATAATCTCCGTGACCAGTTTGTAACTGCCTTTGTCTAAAGCGACTTCTCTACCATGCCGCAAGAAGAACGGATTAAGCGTTTTGTTTTCTATACCGCCTTGCACATCAGCTATCAGCTGGTTATGGCTGTTATAAATACGATGTCTGAATTGCGCGATTGTGCTGGTATTTTTAAAATCAACGACATACGAAGTAGATTCTGGAATATTAAAATCAGCGTTGTAAATATAGTGACCACCCGTGCGGTTAATATCATCAACCACTTGCAGGTTTTTTGCTTCTAAGGGATTAACTAAAAAAGGCTCTTTTGCAACGTATGAGTTGACTGTATACCAAGTACCATTGAGATTGAGCGGGGAGGCTTTGACGGGTGTGACTGCTAAGCACAATAGAAGAAAAACTAAAATGAATCTCATCAATTACATTTTTCTGGGTTTCGCACCCTGTTTAATTGTTTAGCATCACTACCATCATACAACTATAAATCAAAATAACCATAATGCATAGCCAAAGGCCTTGAATAATAAACTGTTTAGCTAGACCTAATCGTATATCTGTTGCATACTTTTTCTAATCATATATACATCAATGAACTGAAATTAAAACTATGACGAACCTTGATAAATATTTCGTTAACCCTAAAAAATTCTCTCTGAGTAATTATAGAACTGACGATAAAAGCGAGCGCAGCGACAGTAAAGAACAGGATTCGTATGAGTTAACCAGACTCGCCACCGAAATCAATGCATTGCAAGATATTCTGCATGCTGAAGGCAAGCGCAAAGTATTATTGATTTTGCAGGGGATGGACGCCAGTGGGAAAGATGGCACGGTACGTCACGTATTTAGTGAATGCGATCCATTAGGTATACGTCTGGCAAGTTTCAAAACACCGAGTAGCGATGAACTGGCACATGACTATTTATGGCGCGTTCACAGCCAAGTACCTAAAGCCGGTGAATTAGTGATATTTAATCGCAGCCATTACGAAGATGTACTGATTGTAAAAGTACATGACTGGATTGATGAGGCTGAATGCAAGCGCCGCTATGCTCAGATCAATGATTTTGAACGACTACTGACAGAAACTGGTACAACTATCATCAAATGCTTTTTACACATCTCTTTGGATGAACAAAAAGCAAGGATGCAGGAACGATTGGACGACCCAACTAAAATATGGAAATTTAATCCGAATGACTTAAAGGAACGCGCACTTTGGCCACAATATATGCAAGCCTATGAGCATGCTATGAAGGCCACCTCAACTGGCTATGCGCCTTGGTATGTAGTGCCTGCGGACTCTAAAACGAATCGTAACCTGCTGATTTCACGGCTTTTACTTAACACGCTCAAAAGCATGAAATTGAAATATCCACCTGTGCCAGCAGATTACAAATCTATCATTATTAAAAACTAATTGCTGCTGATTAGCGCAGTTTTACTTCACCTGAATTCACTAGCTGTTTTGCAATGACTTCACCAATAGTTGCACTGACGCTGGCGCCGATACGCTTGGCAATACGGCTGGCAAAATCATCCTGATAAGTGAAATCTACGATCTCTTCTTCTTTAATGACTTCACGTGCCACGTAATCTGCACTGCCTAATTCATCTGCAAGTCCGATTTGGATACTTTGTTCGCCGCTCCAAAACAAGCCACTGAACGTTTCTGGCGTTTCTTTTAGGCGTGAACCTCTGCCCTCTCTCACCACGGTTTTGAATTGCTCATGGATTTCGTTCAACATCGCTTGTGCAAAAGCCTTATGTTTCGGGTTCACAGGTGAAAATGGGTCCAACATGGCTTTGTTCTCACCCGCCGTCAACAAACGACGCTCCACACCAGCTTTTTTCATGGTTTCGGTAAAGCCGTAACCATCCATCAACACGCCAATGGAACCCACGATACTGGCTTTATCGACATAAATCCTGTCAGCCGCTGCCGCAATATAATAACCACCTGAAGCGCAAATATCCTCAACCACAGCGTAAACCGGGATAGTAGGATGTAATTTCTTTTGACGTTTGATTTCGTCATTAATAATGCCGGCCTGTACAGGGCTGCCACCTGGGCTATTAATGCGGAAAATGATACCTTTGGTCCCTTGGTTATCATAGGCGTCTTGTAAGCTACTCATCACAGAGTCTGCACTCACATCACCCCCAGCTTCAATCACACCGGCAATCTCAATTAATGCGGTATGTGCATCCGAGGTCTTTTTACCGTTGCCAAATACCCCAAGTGCGTAAAACAATATAATGAACAAATAGATAAATACCAGCGCTTTGAAAAACGTACTCCAGCGACGCGCAGTTCTTTGCTCGTTCAGTGCAGAGCTTGCCAATTTTTCTATAGTATCGCGCTGCCACTGGGTATCTTGTGCTTGCGGAGGATTATTTTGACTACCTTCAGACATGATTAACGCTTTCTTCTATGAATTGTTTTTAGTTATTGATGCTATGTTAATGATAACTTGCTGATCTTGTTCCGTCACTTCTATCGACTTTAAGCGCTTACCTTTACAGGGCCCCATCACACAAAAGCCTGTATCGGGCTGGTAATGTGCTCCGTGTGTAGCACAGATCAAGTAATCTTTTTGTGTAGTAAAAAATGCGCCCTCGTTCCAATCTAACTCTACAGGCACATGCGCACACTGGTTAACGTAGGCATAAGGTTTATCATTAAATCGTACGACAAAACCCGTGGCAAACTCGCCTAATGCAGGCAACGCAAAACGCAAGCCTGCCGCCTGATTTTGTAGCTCTTCACTTTTAAAAATAATCGTTTGTTTTATATCATTCATCACTTTTTTGTCATTAGGCTGCTTCGAGTAGACCATTAAATACTAAGCGTGTTCCAGTAACCATTCCGACAAGGCGTCAAAGTTCTCAAATTTTTGAATAGGATTGAAATGTTCCCATTGCTCCGCCGACTGCGCGCCATAGGTCACACCCACTGAGCTAACACCTGCATTCTGCGCCATTTGCAGATCATAACTGGTATCTCCAATCATCAAGGTGCGTTCAGGTAATGCCACAAGATAATCCATCAACTCATCCAGCATTTGCGGATGTGGTTTTGAAAAGCACTCATCTACCGTACGCGTTGCGTGAAAATAGTTACCTAAACCGCAATGCTCCAGCGCCAAATTCAAACCGCGCCGGCCTTTACCTGTTGCCACTGCTAATTTATGGCCGCGCTTACTCAGCGCCTTTATAGTATCTGCTGCACCAGAGAATAAAGGAATCTCGCTCTCACCTGCATAATAATTAGCCGTGTACTGCGTAGCAAGCGCCTGTGCCTTTTCTGCAGGAATATTACCGTACAGCGCCTCAATAGACTCACGCAAACCAAGCCCGATAATATTACTGGCGGCTTGTGACGTAAGTGCAGGCAAGCCTACTTGTTCAGCTGCTTTTAGAATTGCATTGGTAATCATTCCTGTGGAATCTGCTAGCGTACCGTCCCAATCCCATACGATCAAATCAAACTGCTTTGGCATTCTTTATTCTTTCTCAATCTTTATATTTCAAGTTTCTGTATAAATTTATTCAATTCCGCAGGTAGCGGTGCTTTCAATGCAAGTTTGTCATTAGTCAAAGGATGACGAATCTTTGTTTCAGCCGAATGCAAGAACATGCGTTTCAAGCCATGCTTAATCAAGGCCTTATTGAGCGCAAAATCACCATATTTATCATCACCGACAATGGGGAAACCCAAGTGCGCTAACTGTACGCGCAGCTGATGCGTACGGCCAGTGACTAACTGCGCCTCAAGCAGGGTGAATTTCCCTAGCGCCGGGTGATTGTAATTCTTGATTAAACGAAACATCGTTTCGGAACTTTGACGCTCATCATACTTATCTTTAGAAGTATCAGTCACCACATTCACGCGACGCTCGCCATTCGGCAATAGATATTTTTGTAAATCCAACACAACACGTTTTTTCTGCTCGAGCCACTCACCTTGTACTAGCATCAGATAACGCTTATCAGTTTGGTTATTACGAATCGCTTCATGCAACGCGACCAAAGCGCTGCGTTTTTTAGCTAGCATCAGCACACCAGAAGTCTCGCGATCTAGTCGATGTACCAATTCTAAAAACTTTGCTTTGGGGCGCTCTATACGGAGTTGTTCAATTACACCGCGACTGATACCACTACCGCCATGCACTGCAAACCCAGCAGGTTTATCAATCACCAGCATCGCGTCATCTTCAAAAATGATTGAATTTTCAAATTTTGAAGTTGCCGGTGCAGCTTGCTCAGGCTTATCTACAGTTGTTGCGCGAGTTGGTGGAATCCTCACCACATCACCTAAACTGAGACGAAAGTCTGCATCGATACGCTTTTTATTCACACGGACTTCACCACTGCGCAAAATTCGATAGATGTGACTCTTTGGGACGCCCTTCAAAACCTTAGTCAGGAAGTTATCAACACGCTGCCCTTCACTTGCCTCATCTACCGTCAAAAATGCGGCAGCTAATTCACCGATAGTTGACCCCTTGTTGCTTTGATCTTGTGCTGTTAGATTGTTCATTCTTTGCTTAAATGGTTGATGTAGCCTATACTGCAATAGTTCTTGATTCAATTGACAATTTAATTGTGAATCAAGAGATGGTTTTATCAATAAAACTTTGTATAAAAGATCTTTGTATTAATAAAGATAGAGTGTACTGGTAAAATTTGTAAGTAAAATCTAAAGTGACAACAAATACTTGGTTAATACCGCTCGCCATATTAAAAAGTAGCGGTAAGTAAAAAATTAGCGCTCAAGCCGCCGCAGACAAATAAACATAAAGCGCGACTTAAAGTGATAGTCAAATTTGGCGTACCACCTTCAAGCTTTACTAGCTTTTCGGTCTACTGACAAATTAGGATTTACTAAAGATAGAATTTTAACGAATTTATGCCACAACTGGCGTGAATTTAATAATTAGTTTGATTTAACGATCAACAGACTTGTTTCATCATGCATTTTTGCAGCTGAAACAATGAATTTACAAGACTTGACTGACGCAGTTAATCTAACTGAATAGCTCAATCTGTAACTAGACTGTAATTAGATGCGGTTATCCGCTCCATGCCGTTAAATTATACATTTGCGCACCTCTTGCGCCTTTAGTAATCCAGCCGTTCCTCGGCACTTTCACCTTAAAATGCCTTCACTCAATGCTTTGATTTAGCATTGAGTCTGCCCGCCTTGCACAGCGCAGGAGCAAACAATGAAACGCATGTTATTTAATGCAACGCAGTCTGAAGAGTTACGCGTTGCGATCGTAGATGGTCAAAAACTTATCGATTTAGATATTGAACACGCTGGCAAAGAACAACGTAAAAGCAATATCTACAAAGGTGTTATCACCCGTATCGAACCTTCGTTAGAAGCTGCCTTTGTCGATTACGGCATGGACCGCCACGGCTTCCTGCCATTCAAAGAAGTGGCTCGCAGCTACTACAAAGAAGGTGCAGATAGCCGTGCCCGCATTCAAGATGCCTTAAAAGAAGGCCAAGAACTTATCGTACAAGTAGATAAAGATGAGCGTGGCAACAAAGGCGCTGCACTAACTACTTTTATCTCATTAGCTGGTCGTTATTTGGTATTGATGCCGAACAACCCACGTGGTGGTGGTGTATCACGCCGTATCGAAGGTGAAGACCGCGACGAATTACGTGACGTTATTGCAAAACTTGAAGTACCAAAAGGCATGAGCATCATTGCGCGTACCGCTGGTATTGGCCGCAATGTTGAAGAGCTACAGTGGGATTTGAACTACCTGACTCAATTGTGGACTGCCATTGATGGCGCCTCTGCAATGCAAGCCGGTGCATACTTAATCTACCAAGAAGGTAGTTTGGTGATTCGTGCAATTCGCGATTACTTCAGCTCTGATATTGGCGAGATTCTGATTGATACACCTGATATTCATGAACAAGCAATACAGTTTATGAATCATGTGATGCCAGGCAATGTAGCGCGCGTTAAATTGTATCAAGATGAGATTCCACTCTTCACGCGCTTCCAAATCGAACACCAAATCGAATCTGCGTTTGCACGTGAAGTGCGCTTGCCTTCTGGTGGTGCCATCGTAATTGACCATACCGAAGCATTGGTATCGGTTGACGTGAACTCAGGCCGCGCAACACGTGGTAGCGACATCGAAAATACTGCTTTCAATACCAATATAGAAGCTGCTGAAGAAGTAGCTCGCCAACTACGTTTACGTGACTTAGGCGGTTTAGTGGTGATTGACTTCATTGACATGGAGAACCAACGGAATCAACGTGAAGTGGAAAATGCATTACGTGATGCCTTGCATGCTGACCGTGCTCGTGTACAAACCGGCAAGATCTCACGCTTTGGCTTACTAGAATTATCACGCCAACGTCTGCGTCCAAGCTTGGGTGAAACCAACCATATTCCTTGCCCGCGCTGTCATGGTACCGGCCATATCCGCGGTATTGAATCTACAGCATTGCACATCTTGCGTATTACGCAAGAAGAAGCAATGAAAGACAATAGCGCTATCATTCAAGTGCAATTGCCTGTGGAAGCCGCAACTTTCTTGCTCAATGAGAAACGTGCTGACATCCACAAAATTGAACAACGCATGGGTGTAGAAGTCGTGTTGATTCCAAATATTCATTTGGAAACACCTAACTACAATATCGTACGTGTGCGCCATGATGATGTGACTGAAGAAACCACGCGCGCCAGCTACAAAATGGTAGAGTTACCTGCAGAAACTACATACATTCCAAATGCTGCAGAAGAAGCGAAAGCAGTTCGTCCTGAAGCAGCGGTAAAAGGTATTACGCCTGCAGCACCTGCGCCGATTGCGGTTGAAAAACCGTCAGCTAAAGCAGCACCTAAACTATCATTATTGGCGCGTATCAAAGGCTGGTTCACCTCAACTCCAGAAGCAACTGAAGCGGAAAAAGCAGCAGAAACGCGCCGCGAGAATAATCGCAACAATCGCAACCGCAACAATCGCAACCGCAATGAGCGTAACAGAAACGAACGTTCTGATAGACCGGCGAACCAAAATCGTAACGAAGGTAAAGCTCAAGAAGCGCGTCCTACAGATGGCAAACCACAGGAACAACGCCAACAAAAACCACAGCAACCTCGTCAGGATCAGGTGCGCAACGAGCAACAACCGCGTAATCAGCAAGCAAATGTAAGCGCTGCGGCTCCTGCAGTTGAAGCTGGTGCTGAGCAACGCCCAGAGCGTAGCGGTAGTCGTCGTAATCGTAATCGCCGTGGTCGTCGTGACCGTGATGAGAACGTAGCACGCGACACCAGTCGTCCATTTGTTCCAAACGAAGAAGTGAATGCAAACCAGGCTAACCCAGTTGCGGAAACGACAGCCACCGTGACAGCTAATAAAGTTGAAGTAGCTCAAGAAACAGCTAAAACAACTGCAGTAGTTGAAAATACTGTTGAAACCAAGGTGAGCAAGACTGCGAACGAAGTAGCGAAGCCCAAACCAGAAAACACAAAGCCTGAAAACAAAAAGCCTAAAGCGCCAAAAACAGCGCCGGCAAATAAAGTTGAGGCAGCGAGCACAGCCGCAGAAAGTCCAGCGCAACAAACAGCTGACACAACTGCGGCTGAAGCTCCAAAAGCGGATAAAAAACGCCCTGCTCGCCCACGTAAACCAAAAGCTGAAACCAAACCAGTTGATTTGGCAGCCGTAGGATTACAGTTAGTGGAAACAAAAGCAGATGCGCCAAAAGTGACAGCGTCCGCTGAAGCTGAAAAGCCAAAAGCACCGCGCAAGCCAGCCGCTTGGCAGAAAAAAACTAAAGAAGATGCAGCAGCAGAACCTTTAGTGATGGTAGAAACGCAGAACAAATAGAACTACATTAAGTGTCAAATAAAAAAGCCCTGAGCAATCAGGGCTTTTTTATTTCTAACAACCAAAGTCCGCAAATTAAGTCCGTAAATATTGTATGAATGCATAACCTAACGCTGCCATCAATAAGGCACCGAATACGTGGCTAGAGGAATGAATAGCTGCCCAGCAATATTCTTGTTTTTGTAACAGCGATAGACTCTCACCAGAGAACGCAGAAAATGTAGTGAGGCCGCCTAAAAATCCAGTCGTGATAAATAACCGTAGACTTTGGTTATCTAGGCTACCTAATCCTATCAATCCCATGACCATTCCCATCATCAAACCACCGCCTAAATTAGCGACTAGCGTCCCTAACGGTAAATTTGGTAGCACTGTATTAAGCATGACACCGAGCCCCCATCGACCCCAAGCACCTAAAGCTGCACCCAAGCCAATGGCCAATGCATTCGTGAAATTTAAGGTGTTATTCATACAGTGGGATCCATTACAAAATGACGCCATTACAAATTGGCTTAGAAACTCTTATCGTCACATTCATAGAGTAAAATAAGCGAAATATTTTATTAAGTTATCCTGCAACTTTAGCGAGAAAGCGATTCCTTTGAAAGTACTATTTGTAAGCTCAGAAGTTTTCCCTCTCATAAAAACGGGTGGTTTAGCTGATGTAAGTGGTTCACTACCCTCGGCTTTACAAAAATTAGGTGTAGATATCCGAATCTTATTACCAGGTTACACGCCAGTATTAAATCAACTTACCGACCTTCAACCTATCGCTTCTTTCCATCACTTACCTATTGTTCAGGATGTAGAACTACTACTCGGCACCATCCCGGAAAGCCAAGTAAAAGTCATGGTAATCAAATCCGCGATTCTCTACGAACGAGGTGGTGGCCCTTATGCAGATGCCAATGGTCAGGAGTGGCAAGATAATCCAGTACGCTTTGGTGTGCTATCAAAAGTGGCTTCACTTTTAAGTAGCTCACAAACACCCCTCGCTGACTGGCAACCAGATATCGTGCATTGTAATGACTGGCAGGCAGGGCTAACCCCTGCTTATATGAAACTGGTTGAGGACTCTCCTGTCAAATCCATCATTAGCTTACACAACATGGCGTTCCAAGGCTGCTACTCTGCCGACTGGGTCTCTGCACTGGACTTGCCAGAAAGCGGATTTTCAATTGAAGGTTTTGAATACTATGATCAATTGTCATTCCTAAAAGCCGGGATCTATTATGCTGACGCCATTTCAACCGTCAGCCCAAACTACGCAAAAGAAATCCAGACAGAAGAGTTTGGTTTTGGCTTACAAGGCCTGCTGGCCACACGTGGTAATGAAATTAAAGGCATATTGAATGGGATTGAACCCGACGACTGGAATCCGGAGACCGATACTCATTTAATCAAAAACTATAGCCTCTCAGAACTTGCAGGGAAATCACAAGTTAAAAAAGCATTACAAAAGAAATTAGGGCTTAATATTGATGCAAATGCACCATTACTGGGCGTAGTTAGTCGGCTTACTCATCAAAAAGGGTTAGACATGCTGCTGCTGATTGCGCAAGATTTACTGGATGCAGGCTGTCAGTTAGCACTACTGGGTAGCGGCGATAGTACTTTAGAGTCTGCTTTTCGGAGCCTAGCGGTGAACAATCCCGGCAAAGCCAGCGTCACCATTGGCTACAATGAACCGCTCTCGCATCAAATAATGGCGGGCTCTGACATGTTTATCATGCCATCGCGGTTTGAACCATGCGGGCTTAATCAGCTTTATGGTCTTGCCTATGGCACACCGCCGCTAGTCAATGCAACAGGTGGTCTCGCAGACTCTGTGACTGACACAACCACAGCAAGTATTAAAAACAAAACTGCAACTGGCTTTGTGATGGAAAAAGCAAGCTCCGATGCCCTTCTGGCTTGCATTCAGCGTGCTTTAGAAATCTTCAGAAATGATACAAAGACTTGGCACCAGATTCAAAAGAATGGCATGTCGCAAAATCTGAGTTGGGATAAAAGCGCTTTAGAATACCGCGATTTGTACCTGAGTCTTGTAAAAACAACTGCAAAAAAAATCAAATAAGCGGGTTAAGTAACTTTATATTAAATCTTGGCATGCTAAATGCTTTATTAATATTAAGCTTCTCCAAAGCTAGTTACTCCTCCCTCTGGGCGTCTTTTTAGACGCCCTCTTTTTTACTCAAAACTCCCGCAGTATTTTTAGTTATATGCCCAAAATCATTACTTGACGATGAAGTGCTCGCGGTAGTACTTAAGCTCATCGATGGATTCATAGATATCAGCTAATGCTTCGTGCTTACTGGCCTTTTTAAATCCTGAGTAAATCTCCGGTTTCCAGCGTCTTGCTAACTCCTTGAATACGCTGACATCTAAATTACGATAGTGAAAATAAGTCTCGAGTTCCGGCATGTAACGTGCCATAAATCGTCGGTCTTGGCAGATGGAGTTGCCACACATGGGTGATTTTCCAGCTGGCACGAACTCTTTCAAAAAAGCAATCATCTGGGCAGTGGCTTCTTCTTCAGTCAAAGTAGAAGCTTTCACTTTCTCAATCAAGCCAGAGCGTCCATGTGCTCCTTTGTTCCATGCATCCATGCCATCTAATACTGCATCACTTTGATGCACAACGAATACTGGAGACTCACCTAACACATTCAAATCCGCATCGGTCACCACTGCTGCTAGCTCTAAGATACGGTCAGAATCTGGCAATAACCCGCTCATTTCCATGTCTAACCAGATTAAATTATTTTGGTTAGTACCATTAGTATTAGTCTTGGTTACGTTGTTGTTATTAGTGCTACTTGAATCTGCCATCATGATTTCCATTAAAATTAAATATATAAGCCAACTTGGTGAACCAACACCAATGAAATGCTTCACAATATCAATATATTAACTTAATTAGATAGATTATGGCTTCCACGCTTACTTTTACTTTTATCGCACTACTTATTAGCACCACTCTTATTCGTATTTGGCTTGGTCGCAGACATGTCGCACACGTTCAAGCGCATCGCAACCAAGTACCTGCTGCATTTGACGGCAGTATCTCGTTAGAAGCGCACCAAAAGGCTGCGGATTATTCTGCAGCGAAAACCAAATTGGTGATTACAGAAGCTATCGTGCAAGCCATCTTACTTGCCGTACTCACGGTTGGTGGTGGCTTACAATTGATTGATGATGTATGGCGTAATCTGCTTACAGAACAAGAGATTATTCGTGGAGCACTCGTTATCTGTAGCGCCTTGCTCGTGAGCAGTTTGATTGACCTACCTTTCGAGTACTACAAAACCTTTGTAGTTGATGAAAAATTCGGCTTTAATAAAATGACACCGGCAATGTTTTTTAGCGACCTTGTTAAACACAGTATTGTGGGCATTGCCTTAGGCGCGCCTATCCTGTTTGCAGCACTATGGCTCATGCAAAGTGCAGGCGATTATTGGTGGCTGTATTTGTGGTTAGTTTGGAGCGCTTTTAACTTAGTAATGTTAGCGGTATATCCAACGTTTATTGCACCTTTATTCAATAAATTCACCCCTTTAGCAGACGAAAATCTAAAACAGCGCATCGAGACATTATTGACAAAATGCGGTTTTAAATCACAAGGGCTTTTCGTGATGGATGGCTCTGCACGCAGCAGCCATGGCAACGCCTACTTCACTGGATTTGGTGCTTCAAAACGTGTCGTGTTCTTTGATACGCTACTTGAGAGATTGAATGCTGATGAAATTGAAGCAGTGCTGGCGCATGAATTAGGGCATTTTAAACACCATCACGTGATCAAACGTATCGCTCTCATGTTTTTCGTAAGCTTTGTTGGCTTGGCGTTATTAGGCTGGCTCATCAATCAACCGTGGTTTTATAGCGGTCTGGGCATCACACAAATGAGCAACTACATGGCTTTGATACTATTTTTGTTAGTTTCACCTGTATTTCTATTTTTGTTACGCCCTATCATGGCAAGCTACTCACGCAAAAATGAGTTTGAAGCTGATGATTACGCCGCCAAACACGCTGATGCAAAATACCTGATACAGTCTTTGGTAAAGCTTTATCGTGATAATGCTTCTACACTAACACCAGATCCGCTGCATTCAGCTTTTTATGATTCACATCCGCCAGCTAGTATTAGGATTTCTAAATTAGCGGCGTATACTGCTTAGTAGCAATTCCTTGGGGCTATGCATATGAAATCGTTACTGTTAGGGTGTTTATTACTCGCTAGTAACTTGGCGTCTGCAGACCCCTTTGCCAATGCCGATGCGGCGGCGGGTAAAGCACTGGTTGAAAAGAACTGCATCAGCTGCCACGCCTCCAGTTTTGGCGGTGATGGCTCAGGAATCTATACCCGAGAATACCGCAAAGTGAAAACCTCAAAAGGCTTGGTTGCGCAAATACGTAACTGCAACACTATGCTGGGCTTAAAGTGGTTCGAAGACGAAGAACTTAATGTCGCCAGCTACCTCAATAAAACTTATTACAAATTCAGCGAGTAATTTAGCTATTCAACATACTACAAACCATCAAAACACTGTTCTTTTGCAAGGCACAGTAGTCGCCGCTTTTGGTAAGCGCTTCCAAGTCGAAATCAACGAAGAGTCGCATGATAAAAAACGTATTAGCTGTGTTACGCGTGGCAAAAAGACCGATTTAGCATGCGGTGATGTCGTCACAATAAAACTGACGGATAAACATGAAGGTGTTGTAGAAAGTACCTTGCCACGCAAGACGCTGCTCTACCGTAGCAATGCATTCAAGAGCAAGATGCTGGCGGCGAATGTCACACAGATTATCATCGTACTGGCCACACAACCCAGCTTTTACGAAGCATTGCTCAACCGCTGTTTAATTGCAGCGGAAGCAGCTAATATCAAAGCGCTCATCGTACTGAATAAATGTGATTTGGCCGATAACGATGGCGCTAAGCAGAAGCTTGCTTTATATACTTCGCTCGGCTATCAGGTATTGCCGCTTTCAGCAAAAGAAGACATCTCGACACTACGACCTTACCTACAAGGTCACTCGAGCATTCTGGTGGGTCAGTCCGGTATGGGAAAATCAACCATCATCAACTCCCTGCTACCAAATGAATCAGTACGTACGCAGGAGGTGAGTCACGTGTTGGATAGCGGCAAGCACACCACCACTGCTGCGCATCTTTATCATTTAGACGAACAAAGCCAACTGATTGACTCGCCCGGCTTGCAGGAATTTGGCTTACACCATCTGAGTACAGACGAACTTGAGCATGCTTTTATAGAATTCAGGCCTTTTCTGGGTAAATGCAGGTTCAATAACTGTAAACATCTACAAGAACCTGATTGTGCAATTACCGCAGCAGTAGCAGCCAACCAAGTCAGTGCCGAAAGGTTCGCGACTTACAAGATGTTAAGGACCGAAGTCGCGCGCTAAAGTCTTGCAGTAAGACGCCCTACTGGTTATATTAAGCTATGGAGACTACAGCTTTTATCTCACACCCAGATACACTGTTACATGTGATGGATGGCAGCCATCCGGAGTCACCAGCGCGCATCACAGCCATCAAGAACGCATTGATTGAAAAAGGCATCTACCAAAAGCTTGCAATTCATGAAGCGCCCTTAGCGACAGACGCGCAATTACAACGCGTGCATAGTACCGCGTATATTCAGACCATACGCAAACTTTCCCCTAAAGCCGGTTTGGTCAGATTAGATGCAGATACCGCAATGGGGCCAATGAGCTTATCCGCAACGCTGCACGCAAGTGGCGCAGCGGTACTCGCTACTGATCTAGTCATGCAAAACAAGGTGCACAATGCATTTTGTTGTGTACGTCCGCCTGGCCACCATGCGGGACGCGCCAATAGCGCAGGCTTCTGCATTTTCAACAATATTGCCGTGGGTGTTGCACACGCCATGGAACAATACAAAATCAAACGCGTCGCCATCATTGATTTTGATGTGCATCATGGCGATGGCACTGAAGACATTTTTAAAGACGATGCACGTGTGATGTTGTGCTCTACGTTTCAGCATCCTTTTTACCCACATCGCGGACATGACACGCGCACTGCTACGATGATTAATGTGCCATTAACCGCCAAATCTGGCGGTAAGGAAATAAAACATGTGTTTGAACATGAGTTCTTACCTGCACTTAATACATTCAAACCGGAAATCATCTACGTTTCTGCTGGCTTTGATGCACATATCGAAGACCCGCTGGCTGACTTGAACCTGATTAATAACGACTATATCTGGATGACTGAATTCATCAAAAAGGTCGCTAATCAGCATGCAAAAGGACGAATCGTTTCATTACTGGAAGGTGGCTATCACCTGACAGCCCTTGCAGAAGCCGCTAGTTGTCACATTGAAACACTGCTAGCTTAAACCAGGCATGTATAGTATAGCCCTCGAAGCTACAGTTATTAAGCTGAGAAAAGCATTTGTAGTCAGCGTATAATGCTATTTATTTAGTATTAGTTAAGTAGCGTTTATGCACATTACCACCCGCCTTGAGTTTGATGCTGGGCATCGTATCCCTAGCCATAAAAGTCAATGTAAGAACTTACATGGTCATCGCTATGCAATGGAAATCACACTTTCCGGCGATATTATTACGCAGGAAAACACCTCTGAAAACGGTATGGTGATGGATTTCTCTGATGTAAAAGCAATTGCGAAACGTGCGGTAGTTGATGTATGGGACCATGCTTTTTTGGTCTATCAGCACGACATTGAAGTCTTGAATTTTTTAAACACATTGCCTAACCATAAAACAGTTGTATTTCCAACCGTACCTACAGCAGAAAATATGGCCAGTGAGGCATTCAAGATACTTAAAAGCAACTATCAAGATATCTACGGCAATCATTTGAAACTAGAAAAAGTGCGCCTGTATGAAACCCCTAATAGCTGGGCAGACGCGCTAGGCTAAACATTAGCCTAGCAAACTCAATTAAATTCTTAATAGCTTCAACTCTTCAACCAAGGCATCACGCCAAGCTGGTAATTCCACGTCAAAAGCCTGAATCAACTTCGAAGTATCTAAACAAGAATTGGCCGGGCGTACGGCTGGCGTTGGAAATTCCTGTGTAGTAATCGCTTGAATAGCCTTAACCTTAAGCGGCGACCAAGCTTTACTGAGTTGCAAGCGAGAATATTCTTCAACAATCGCCGTAGCAAAACCATGCCAAGTCGTTTGTCCTGAGTTCACTAAATGATAAGTACCTGCTGCCTCACCATCCCATCGTGTAAGCACACTCAGTGTGGCTTCAGCAATGCTATGACTGCTGGTTGGCGCTCCAAATTGATCAGCGACAATACGCAACTCATCACGCTCACCAGCTAAACACAGAATTGTTTTTAAGAAATTCTTACCATATGCGCCATATACCCAAGAGGTACGGAAAATCAGGTGGGGTAAACCAACTGCACGAATCGCATCTTCACCTGCAAGTTTACTTTTGCCATAAACACTTAAAGGTTCTGTAGCGTCAGTCTCTAGATAAGGACTCGATTTTTTGCCGTTATACACATAATCAGTAGAGAATTGGATTAGTTTTGCACCGATGCTGGCAGCTTCCTCAGCCAGCACCTGTGGTGCTGTTACGTTGATTGCATAAGCCAGTTCTGGCTCAGTTTCTGCCTTATCCACAGCCGTATAGGCCGCAGGATTAATAATCAAATCAGGCTGTACTGTTTGTACAACTCGCCTTATTTCGTCAACTCGAGATAAGTCCAACTGACTTCTATCTAACGCAACAAATGCATCAGAAAATGAGGTGTTAGCCAATAATACGTGTTTTAAAGCGTGCCCTACTTGCCCATTAACGCCCGTCAATAATATTTTTTTATACAAAATTAAATGCTTACTTTAAAAATTAGGCTTCAAAAACTTCTGCGTTAGATAAATTCGCACCAACCTTATCCTTAGCCGACAATACTGGCGATCCGACGATAGGCCACTCAATACCGATTGCCGGATCATCCCAACGTACGCAGCGTTCGTGCTGTGGTGCATAGTAATCCGTTGTTTTATATAAAAACTCAGTACCTTCTTTTAATACCAAAAAGCCGTGTCCGAAACCTGGTGGCACCCATAACTGGCGCTTATTCTCAGCAGACAATATAACCCCCACCCACTGCCCGAATGTACTCGATTGGCGACGCAAATCCACCGCCACATCAAATACCTCACCCACCACCACTCTTACCAATTTACCCTGTGGCTGTTGAATCTGGTAGTGCAAACCACGCAACACATTGATAGCTGATTTGGAATGATTGTCTTGTACGAAGTTGGCTTTGACACCAGTCAGTTCTTCAAATGATTTTTGATTAAAGCTTTCGTAAAAAAAACCTCTGTCATCGCCAAAGACTTTAGGTTCTATGATCAATACATCTGGTATTGCAGTTTGAGTCACTTGCATTAGATTACCTTTACTAAAATACCTGTTCGCTCAGTACCAATTTGAGATACTGTCCATAATTGTTTTTGATGTATTTATTGGCAAGCAGGTCCAAAGCCGCTGCATCAATAAATTTCATGCGATAGGCGATTTCTTCAGGGCACGCAATTTTTAAGCCTTGGCGTTTTTCAATGGTTTCAATGAATGAAGAGGCTTCAAGCAGAGACTCATGCGTTCCTGTATCCAGCCATGCAATACCACGTCCCATCACTTCTACTTGCAGATCGCCGCTTTCTAAATATTGACGATTAACATCAGTGATCTCAAGCTCACCACGTGGTGATGGTTTCAAATTTTTTGCTATATCAATCACCCGATTATCGTAGAAATATAAACCTGTTACTGCGTATCTGGATTTTGGCGCCTTTGGCTTTTCTTCCAGACTAATTGCCTGACCTTGCTTATTGAATTCCACCACACCATAACGCTCAGGATCGTGCACCGGGTAGGCAAATACGGTGGCACCTTGAGTACGTTTTGCTGCTGCCTGCGTGATATGTCCAAGTTCGTGACCATAAAAAATATTGTCACCAAGTACTAAGGCGCAGCTATCACTACCAATGAACTTTTCACCAATAATAAAAGCCTGCGCTAAGCCATCAGGGGAAGGTTGTACGGCATATTGAATCGACATCCCCCATTGACTGCCATCACCTAGCAATTGCGAAAATCGCGGTGTATCTTCAGGAGTAGAAATCACCAGTACTTCACGAATACCCGCCAGCATCAATGTAGTAAGCGGATAGTAGATCATCGGCTTGTCGTACACCGGTAATAGTTGTTTCGAAACAACCTGCGTCACCGGGTATAAACGCGTACCAGAACCACCTGCTAAAATGATGCCTTTCATGCTAATTCTTCTCCACGCTCTGTGTAATGTGTTTGCACCCAATTACGATATTCACCGCTGGTAACATTTTTTACCCAATCCTGATTTTCAAGATACCAATTTACGGTCTTCTCAATACCGGTTTCAAACGTCTCTTGCGGCTTCCAACCTAATTGATTAGCTAATTTGGTTGCATCAATCGCATAGCGCTGATCATGACCTGGCCTATCTTCAACAAAGGTGATTTGATCTGCGTACGGCTTACCATCTGCACGCGGTTTTTTAGCATCTAACATCCTGCATAATATTCTGACTACTTCAATGTTTGGCTTCTCATTCCAGCCACCTACGTTATACACCTCACCCACTTTACCCGCTTCCAGCACGCGTCGAATCGCTGCACAATGGTCTTCAACATAGAGCCAATCACGAATCTGTTGGCCGTTACCATAGATAGGCAATGGCTTTCCAGCAAGCGCGTTATGAATAATTAGAGGTATCAACTTCTCAGGGAAGTGATGCGGACCGTAATTATTGGAACAATTAGTAGTGAGCGTAGGCAAGCCATAAGTATGGTGATAGGCACGCACCAGATGGTCTGAAGCTGCCTTGGACGCAGAATATGGGCTATTAGGTGCATAGGCATGGGTTTCGGTAAATGCAGCTTCGTCTTTACCTAACGAGCCATAAACTTCATCAGTAGAAACATGCAGAAAGCGGAAGTTTTGGCGATGCTCTGTACTCAAACTATTCCAGTAAGCACGCACCTCTTCTAACAAGTGGAAGGTACCGACAACGTTGGTTTGAATAAAGTCTTCAGGGCCATGAATTGAGCGGTCAACATGGCTTTCTGCAGCAAAATTAACTACGGCACGTGGCTGGTGCTCTTGCAGCAACTTCGCCCAAAGCGCCCTATCTGCAATATCTCCATGTACAAATAGGTGATTAGGATTATGTTGAATTTCTTGTAGATTCTCTAAGTTACCTGCATAAGTTAATTTATCCAAATTAACCACGGTACCTAACCCAAGCTTTACCCATGCTAGTACAAAATTAGCGCCGATAAACCCCGCGCCACCTGTAACGATAATTGTATTATTCACACTTATGACTTTCCATGAACTCTAATTTTAAAGTTTTCTAATTATCTGTTTTTTCTAATGTTTGCCACAAACAACTTCCGGACTTTGCAAGTGAGGTCAAATAGTCCTCATGTGCAGAAACTTCTTGTTCATTTGCTTTCTTAACGAACAAAGGTTGCACATCCTGTAACTTAGTCTCCTGATTTGCCTTGCGTGGCTTATCCAGCTCCATCATCAAGCTCTCTTGTCCACGCGTCATCGCCATGTAAACTTCAGCGAGCAGCTCGGCATCCAGTAACGCACCATGCAAGGTACGTTTGGAGTTATCTATACCAAAGTGCCGACACAAAGCATCCAGATTATTACGTTGGCCTGGCCTTGAATCTTTGGCCATTCTCAATGTGTCTGTGATTTTACCGCTAAAACTCTCTATCGGCTGCAAGCCGATTCGACCAAGCTCACTATTTAAAAAACCCACATCGAAGGGTGCATTATGAATAATCAACTCTGCATCACTGATAAAAGCAATTAAATCTTGCGCAATAACTTCGAACAGCGGTTTATCTTGTAAGTACTCTAGCGTAATACCGTGCACCTCTTGCGCTGCCGGGTCGATCTCACGCTCAGGATTTAGATACACATGATAGTGATTATTAGTAGGGCGGCGATTGATCATCTCCACTGCTGCAATCTCAATGATACGGTGCCCTTGTGCAGGGTACAAACCAGTCGTTTCAGTATCTAAGAATATTTGTCTCATAGAATTATCACCTTAATTAGCACCTAATCCATTCAAAAACCCGGCAACACCTTTATTGGCAAGCATGTCTGCTCGCTCGTTGCCTACATTACCTGCGTGACCCTTTACCCAGATCCATTGCACGCTATGTTGCTGTACCAAAGCATCTAAAATTCGCCATAAATCATCATTTTTCACTGGCTTCTTGTCTGCAGTACGCCAATTACGCGCTTTCCAGCCGATGATCCACTCCGAGATGCCTTTTTGTACATAGACTGAATCGGTGAACACCTTGGCATGACACGGACGCTTGAGTGCTTCCAGGGCACGAATCACTGCAGTCAGTTCCATACGATTATTGGTCGTTAGTGGCTCGCCACCAAACAACTCTTTTTCATGCCCATCATAACTGATCCATGCACCCCAGCCGCCTGGCCCTGGATTGCCTTTGCACGCGCCATCTGCATATATTTCAACTTCGTTACCATTACTCATACTATTTTTTTGTACCATTTTTTATTTTAAAGTGTCTTGTTTTGAAGATTTCTTTTGTGTCGGTCTGGATTGCGTGGGTCGAACCACCAACGGTGATTTTATAGAAGCTTTATTCCAATTAGGTTTGAGCGGCGTCATGCCAGCCACACGTTTTTTTGCCACGATAAAATATACCCCACCTGGCGTGGCACAGTAGCGCTCACTAAATTTATCCATAAAAGCAAAACGCTTATGCCAAATAGTTTGCTCAAAGGGCGGTACATGGCAACACGAATCTACGGACAGAATTTCAAACCCTAATAACGTCAACCAATCTTTCATACGGGTTAAGCCGATGAACTGCCCATGCCATGGGTAGATGCTTTTATCACGAAACATTTTGTTCAATCCTGATTTAGCACCCCAAGTACTAAATGGATTAAAGCCAGAAATGAGCAGGTGCCCTTCCGGCATCATGACTCTCTCCGCCTCACGCAGTGTCTGGTGTGGGCGCTCGCTAAACTCTAATCGATGCGGCAACAGCAACAGATCCAAACTCATCTCTGCGAACGGCAGAAAATCATCGTTACAACACAAATGATGATCAACATAATTGACATCAAACTCTGAGGATTTATAACGATTAGGAATGCGCGAATTGCGTAGCAAATCCATTTCTAAACAACCCATTTGTACCGCGTTAAAACCAAACAAATCTACAACAGCCTTGTCATACAGCGCCTGCTCTTCCAGCTGTAAATAACGACCAATAGTCGAGTCAAACCAAGCATGCTGTAAATCAGAAAGGTGTCGTGGGCTCAGTGATGTTTTCATAGTGAAACAAATTAACCTCTATTGACAATTCATGGCCTTGAACAAATGATAGGCGGTATGCGACATAATTTACAAATTATACCGATTCCAGCCTTTAAGGATAATTATATCTGGTTGATTCACAATCATCAGCAAGCAGTGATTGTGGACCCAGGTGACGCAACACCCGTGCTGGAAACCTTGCAACATTTACAGCTCGACCTAGCTACCATATTAATTACACATCATCATCATGACCACATAGGCGGTGTTGTAGTGTTACAAAATGCCTATCCTCACTCACGCACATACGCACCCAGACTAGAACAATACCAATTTCAACATACGCCAGTAAGCGAGGCTGACACCGTCAACTTGGCTGAGTTTTCCCTGCAACTGACTGTCATTGACCTACCCGGTCATACATTAGGTCACATTGCCTATTACATTGAACGAGCATCCGAAAATAATTTACTTTTTTGTGGGGATACTTTATTTGGTGCCGGCTGCGGCCGTTTATTTGAAGGCACGCCAGCGCAGATGTACCATTCCCTGCAAAAACTAGCCGCGCTACCACAGGACACCAAAGTCTACTGCACGCATGAATACACCATGCACAACATTGAATTTGCAATGACATTGGAACCTAATAATCAACAACTCGTGAATCGTCAGCAAGACACAATCACGTTGCGAAGCCAGCAACAACCCAGCTTACCTTCAACTATTGGTCTGGAACTTGCCACTAATCCTTTTTTACGCTGCACTAGTCCAGAGATTCAATCTTCGGTTCAATTGCCAAACGCCCCTGCTTTGCAAGTTTTTAGCACCATTAGAGAAATGAGAAATCATTACTAATCATCAATATAGCGCATATTTATGAAGTAAATTTTTACTTGACTAGGTGCATTGCTGTTCGTTACTATGTTGCAACTTTATGACTATGGGCGTTGCCATGTTTCGACTATCAGTTTTGCGCATTTGTCATTTCATTAAAAATCCTTATCGTTTGATTTCAATCGTGCATAGCAAGCAATTGACAGCTATGTGTGTCGCCATTATCTCCACCAGTACACTGGTGAATAGTACGCTAGTACATGCGGAATTCAACGTGGCTGGCGACGAAATCATTATCTTTGCCGATGACACTTTCAAACCGGCACCTCGGGCTTTAGGCAACACTGATATCAACAGTACAGGCATCAGCAACCTGACGGATAGCTCCCTGAACAATGACAGCCAAGCTGATACCATCAATATCGTTAATGATGACTTATGGCAACGCATTAAAAATGGTTATGCAATGCCAGACTCTAATTCTGCGTTAATCTCACGTCATGAGAACTGGTATAGCTCACGTCCAGAGTACATGAGACGCATGGTGGAACGTAGCCAGAGATATCTGTTTCATATCGTGGAAGAGGTTGAAAAGCGTGGCATGCCGACTGAAATCGCGTTATTACCGATGATTGAAAGTGCCTACAACCCGAATGCATATTCGCGCAGTGCCGCCTCTGGTATTTGGCAATTTATCCCATCAACGGGTAAGAACTTTGGTCTTAAACAAAACTGGTGGGTAGATAACAGGCGCAATGTCACTGCAGCCACAGACGCTGCGCTTACTTATCTACAAAAATTGCATGCGATGTTCGGCGCGTGGGATCTCGCGCTAGCGGCTTACAATGCTGGCGAAGGCACTGTAGGGCGTGCAATTCAACGCAACCGCAGGCTAGGCTTACCTACCAACTATGAAAGCCTGAACCTGCCGCCCGAAACAAGAAACTACGTGCCGAAATTACAAGCCATCAAAAACTTGATGACTAACCCTAATAACTATGGCCTTGAAATTCAATCTATTGCTAATGCTGCCTATTTCACAAGTGTTAAAGCACCCGCACAAATTGATGCACATTTAGCGGCTAAACTTGCTGAAATCAGCTACGACGAGTTCATCGCACTTAACCCAAGCTACAACCGCCCAGTGATTACCAAAAGTGGCGATCAACACGAACTGTTATTACCCATCTCTGCAGCACAAACCTACAAAGATAACTTAGCGGCCTACGATAAACCGCTAGTCAGCTGGCAGACCTACCATGCTAAACGCGGCGAGCGCATGGACAATATCGCAAAGAAATTCAGCATTCAAGTTGCGCAGCTGCGCGATGTGAATGGTTTATCATCACAGAAAAAAATCGGCAAATCTTCTACCATTTTGGTGCCCAACGGCAATCAAACAAATTTCAAAACAACAGAATTAAGCGATTCTTCACCATCAGTCGAATCTACCGGCAAGGTGAATAGCGAGCTAGACGTAGCAAGTGCTGAAAATAATAACAACGAGATTGAACCTGCAACACAGGGCAGCGTCACATACAAAGTTAAACGCGGTGATCACATGCAAGCCATTGCAAAGCGCTACGGCGTAAGCGTCAAGCAGATCATGGCGTCAAATTCGCTAAAAAGTAATCGCGTAAAAGCTGGGCAATTATTAACAATAGAAACAACTGCAGCCAAAAAATCAACAAGCACAGTTTCTAGTAACGACAGCACTACAACTAAAAAGAAAACATATATCGTAAAACGTGGCGATACGCTGAGTACAATTGCGCAAAAATTTGATGTGGGTGTTCTAGATATCAAACGCTGGAATAAAAAAATCAACACTCACATTCGACCAGGGCATAAGCTCACTATTATCCAGTCGCGGTTTTAAATCACTAAATCCGCTCGCCTTTAAGCCCCTTCCCACTTATGCTAAATAAGACTTATCGATGTAAATTAATAAAATTTATATGTTTTACATCTATCTCTATCTTGCTTTCTGCATGTGGCGACTCTTCCAGCACCCAAGCTAACTATCAACTAGATTATTCAAAAGATTACCCTGCAACGACAGGTGGCACTCTGATAGATGCCATGGTTGGCGAACCCAGTGGCCTAATCGCCATGATCGCAGGCGAGTCGGCAGCATCTGCCATCGCAGGCAACATTTTCAACAGCCTGCTGAAATACGACAAAAACCTTGATTTAACCGGCGAGTTAGCAGAGTCATGGGAAATCTCTAAAGACAAAAAAACCATCACGTTTCACTTAAAACCCAACCTGAAATGGGCTGATGACAAACCATTGACCAGCGATGACGTGTTGTTTACCTGGCAAAAAGTCACCGATGAAAAGACACGCACCCCTTACGGCTCAGATTTTAAATTAGTGATAAAAGCAGAAGCGCCAGATATCAATACCTTTCGCATCACTTACGCTGCACCCTACGCACCAGCCCTCGACACATGGGCAGGATTGCATATCCTGCCTAGGCACTTGCTGAAAGATCAAGACATCAATACCACAGCCTTTGCACGCCATCCGGTTGGCAGCCATTACTACAAACTTGATAGTTGGAAAAACGGTCAATACCTCAAACTCACACGCAACCCCAATGCGACCCAAGGCCAAGCTAAAATCGATGCACTGCTATCCCGCATCATTCCTGACAAAGCAGCACAATTTCTAGAGTTAAGTGCCGATAATATTGACTCAATGGGACTCAATCCGATCCAGTACGCCAGAATCTTCCCTGCCCGACCAGACCTCAATAAAAATATCGCGTTGTATAAAGAGCTAGGCAACAACTACACCTATTTGGGCTTTAACCTTAAACGCAAGCCTTTTGATGATATTCGCGTACGCCAAGCCATTAACTATGCTATCGACAAGCAGGAAATCATCGACGGTGTACTGCTCGGACTAGGCGAGCCCGTCGCATCACCCTACAAACCGGGTACGCGCTGGAGCAACCCTAACCTTAAGTCCTACCCTTACGATCCTAACAAGGCAAAAGCGCTACTTAAAGAAGCGGGATATGAAGACCATGATGGTGATGGCATCCTGGATAAAGATGGCAAACCGCTAGCTTTCGAGATACTCACCAATCAAAATAAAGAGCGTGAAATGACCGGGGTATTAATACAGCGTCGTTTGAAAGAAATTGGTATCGACGTGAATATCCGCGTGTTGGAGTGGGCCAGTTTTCTTGGCCGTTTCATTAAGCCAAAAGAGTTTGATGTGGTTGTACTAGGCTGGAGCTTATCACTAGACCCAGACCAATACAGCATCTGGCACTCTAGTCAGCAAGCGCCTGGTCAATTCAATTTCATTAGCTACAGCAACCCGCGTGTGGATAAACTGCTCGAAGAAGGTCGGCTGGAGCTAGACCCCGAAAAACGCATGAAAATCTATCATGAGTTTTCTAAGATATTATTAGAAGATAGCCCTATCGTTTATCTATCTGCTGGTTATGGCTTATCGGCAATTCATAAACGTGTCAAAGGCATCAGCAATCCTGCACCGCCTGCTGGCATCGGCTATAACACTTACGAGTGGTATATTCCCAAAGCCTATGCACGCACGGAAATGAGTGATCATTAATTATGATTATTGATAAGCATGCTTAAATATTTACTCAAACGCTTTTTTTGGATGATGCCTCTGTTAGTTGGTATCAGCCTGGTTTCTTTTTTCATCATGCACCTGGCGCCTGGTGACATCACGACCAGCGAAGCCAGTTTCAACCCGAAAGCAAGTGAAGAATCTCGGCAAAAATTGCGTGAACTCTACAACTTAGACAAACCAGTGGTTGTGCAATACGGTCTTTGGTTAAAGCGCATGGCAACACTGGATTTTGGCACCTCATTCGCGTCGCATCAGCGCCCTGTATTCTGGCAAACCAAGGACAAAGACGGCAACGTCACTTTAGGCATGATTCAAGAGGCATTGCCGATCACGCTGCTGATCAATGTATTGAGTCTTCTGCTCATCATTGGTGTTGCTTTACCACTAGGCGTCGTTTCCGCCTTAAACCAAAATCAGCTGCCCGACCGAGGTATCACCCTATTCGTCTTCATCGGCTTTGCCATCCCAGGCTTCTGGCTAGCATTGATGCTGATGTATTGGACGGGTGTACAGCATGCATGGCTACCGATTTCAGGCTTGCAAAGCCTAGGCCACGAGAATATGCATTGGTTTGCACAAATTCTGGATACGTTAAAGCACTTGGCCTTACCAGTGTTTATCTCTGGTATCACTGGTCTTGCAGGCATTTCTCTATTCGTGCGTAACGGCATGTTGGAAGTACTGCATCAGGATTACATCACCACTGCACGCTCTAAAGGCCTGAATGAAAACCGCGTCATTTACGGTCACGCTTTACGCAACGCCCTACTACCGTTGATTACTATTTTTGGCCTAAGTATTCCGGGTTTGATTGGTGGTTCAGTCATCGCTGAAAGTATCTTTGCCATCCCTGGTATGGGCAAACTATTCTACGACGCTGTTCTGATGCGCGACTTCCCTGTGATTATGGGTATCCTCACCATTGGCGCGATACTTACGCTAATTGGCAATTTATTGGCCGATGTCGCCTACGCTTGGGCGGATCCTCGTGTGAGGCGTGGGGTGGTGCAATGAAAAAACTACTGTCGAATCCCTTAGTATTAATTGGCTTTGTGATTATTGCGAGTATATTGCTAATCGCCTTAGCAGCCCCGCTGATTGCTCCGTACGACCCAGAAGCCATTGATGTAAAAGCCATCCTATTATCCCCTTCATCCGCTCATCTCATGGGTACCGATGGCTTGGGACGCGATGTATTCTCACGCATGCTTTACGGCGCACGTATCTCACTGATGGTGGGCTTTGTCGCAGTAGGTATCGCCACCGCAATTGGCATAGTACTAGGTGCGATCGCAGGCTTTTACCGAGGCTGGGTAGATACGGTCATCATGCGCTTAGTCGATGTCATGCTGTCGATCCCGACCTTCTTTTTGATTTTGGCTGTCATCGCATTCTTAACCCCTTCCATTTGGAACATCATGATTGTGATTGGCCTCACTTCTTGGATGGGCGTCACGCGTTTAGTGCGGGCGGAATTTTTAAGTTTGCGTAACCGCGAGTTTGTACTCGCAGCACAAACATTAGGTGCGAAAGACGCACGACTCATTTTCACGCATCTACTACCGAATAGCTTAACGCCTATCATTGTCAGCTCGATTCTAGGCATTGCTAGTGCAGTACTGGTAGAGTCTGGCTTGAGCTTTCTCGGCCTAGGCGTACAGGCACCGCAAGCCTCCTGGGGCAACATTCTTACCGACGGTAAAGAATATATTCAATTCGCCTGGTGGCTCTCACTGTTCCCGGGGCTTGCGATATTGATTACCGTGTTAGGGTATAATTTGCTCGGAGACGGGTTGCGCGATGCGTTTAACCCTAGAAGTAGTCAACATTAAATATTGATGCAAGCATCAACTTAAAGAATAAAGTCAATTAGAGGAAGAATTTCATGGGATTTTTAGCAGGTAAAAAAATACTAATCGCAGGTTTATTAAGTAACCGTTCAATCGCTTACGGCATTGCTGCCGCAATGAAGCGTGAAGGTGCAGAACTAGCTTTCACTTATCAAATGGAAAAACATCAAGGTCGCGTTGCAGATCTAGCCGCAGATTTTGATTCTAAACTTGTATTTCACTGTGACGTTGCCGAAGATAGCTTGATAGACGCCTTGTTCCCAGCCATCGCCAAACATTGGGATGGCATCGACTCTATCGTCCATTCAGTGGCATTCGTACCTAAAACCGCGTTAGATGGCGATTATTTGGATGCAGTGACCCGTGAAAATTTCCGCATCGCGCATGACATCAGTTCTTACAGCTTTGCCGCATTAGCAAAAGCCGCACTACCGATGATGCTAGGCAGAAACGGTAGTCTACTCACACTTAGCTATTTAGGCGCAGAACGCACGATGCCTAATTACAACGTGATGGGCTTAGCTAAAGCCAGCCTAGAAGCGAATGTGCGTTATATGGCACAAAGCCTTGGCCCAAAAGGCATTCGTGTTAACGCCGTATCTGCAGGTCCAATCAAAACATTGGCTGCTTCAGGCATTGCTGATTTTGACAAGATGATAGGCTTCAATGAAAAGCATGCTGCTTTGCGTCGCAACGTCACGATTGAAGAAGTAGGTAACGCTGCAGCATTCTTATGCAGTGACCTTGCATCTGGTATTACAGGTGAAATTACTTACGTGGATGGTGGTATGAATATTACTGCTGCAGGCGTTATTGAATAATTAGCACATCTAGCAAGTAATAAAAAAGGCACCTCTCGGTGCCTTTTTTATTACTAAAACTAATCAGTACTTTTGACTAACTACCACTCAAAAGCTTCTGATTCACTATTACTTTATTCTTTTCACGCAATGATTGCTTGTAAGCAGCGAGATATTCAGCCGCCAAAGCCTCATTTAGCTCTGTTTGAGCCGTTATCTGCGCGCTTTCATCTACGAGTGTCAGGCTATCCACTTTAATCACTTTAACGAGTAGGAAACCTTGTTTCGCCTCCGCAATACCAGAATAAGCCGGTAATTTGCTTACATTGGTTTTAAACACTTGATTCATCGCCAGTTCTGTCAGACCTTGTGCGTTTTTACGATCAACTGTGACTGCCGGGATCCACTCAATATCGGCAACCTCTTTACCTTCATTCAAGCTTTTTAATGCAGCCTCACCTTTACTTAGCGCAAGCTTAGATGCAGCTTCCAGTTTCAACAAGTCCTCAATGCCCGCTTTGACATCATCAAAGCTACGTGGTGCGGCTGGTTTATATTCAACCACACGTGCAGACACCAAGTTATTAGGCGAAACTTCTACCGCTTCAGTATTGCGACGGTCTTTCAACACTTCATCAGAAAAAACCTGATTCATAATCTTGTCATTTTTGAAAAACTTAGCACCCTCTTCACGGGTTATCCAATCTGATATTTGAACTTGTCCATTGAACGCCTTCGCAGCTGGTTGCAAGCTACCAGATTGCTCGTACACCATATTACTGAAATTTTCAGCCTGCTCAGTGAAAAGTGCTTGCGCTTTTTGGAAGAGCAACTCAGCTTTGATTTGTGGTTTCAAGCTGTCGTAATCAGAGCTCTCTCCCGTCACTTCAGTTAACTTAATAATATGGAAGCCAAATTCAGATTCCACCAAATCACTGATCTGACCTACTTTCATACCAAATGCAGTGTCTTCAAAAGGCTTCACCATCGCGCCACGGCCAAAGCTGCCTAAATCACCACCTTTGCTGGCTGAGCCTGGGTCTTGTGATTCTTTAACCGCTAGCTCTTCAAATCTTTTCGGGTCTTTCTTAACAATCGCTAATATTTCTTCAGCTTTAGCTTTTGCTTGTTGTTTCTGTTCAGGCGTAGCGCTCACACCAAAACCAATCAAAATATGACTAGCGCGTCTTTGTTCATTGCCATGGAATTTAGCCGCATTCTCATCATAGAATTTCTTCACTTCAGCATCATCTACTTTGATGCCGGGAATCAAGCTACTCGCTGATAACAATAAGAATTCTATTTTGACTTGCTCTGGCACGCGCAATTTGTCTTTATGTTGCTCGTAATAAGCTTTTACCTGTGCTGGATCAACCTGGACCTGACTAAGAAAGTCTTTAGTTTTGATTTCCGCTACAGTCACTTCACGTTGTTGGTGCGTAAGCTTGAATGCATCATCAGCACGTGCATTAGAAACAAAGCCTAGCTTGGTGATGCCGTCTTGCGCCTGCTGTGCTAACAGGTCTGCACGCATACCCTCTTCAAACCTAGAGGCAGTAATACGATTTTGCTCTAAAGTTTGGTCGTACAACTCTTGTGAGAATTTTCCGTCTTGCTGGAACTCTGGCATGCCTGTGATATAGGTTGCAAGCTGCTCGTCACTAATCGCATATTTAGCATGTTGAATTTCTTCAGATAAAAGTCGTTTATTAATCAACTGATCCAACACCAACGCTTTGACTTCTGGGCTTTCTAATTGCGCGGCATCAACCTTACCTTCCGATTGCAAACGATTGCGCAGGTTTTGCAAAGCATTTGCGTACTCTTGTACAGAAATCTCGTTACCATTGACTTCAGCTATGGTGGCATTATTACCTGCCTGATTTAAATAAGAGTCTATTCCAAACAATGCAAAAGGAACGGTAATTGCGGCTAACAATGCTTTGCCAACCCAGCCTTGCGCTACAGAGCGGATTCTATCTAACATAAAAACTTTCTCTTCTTAAAATATTCACTAAATATTTGAAACGAAAACTTCAACAATTTCCCGCTCGTTATTATAAAACGACGTTAAATCACCGGAACGTAATATAGCATAAGATGGAGTAATGCACTGAGCCTGCAACTCAGATAAGTATATGACGCACAAGTTCTGGTGATTAATTGATTTATAAGTTTTTGAATACCAAAACATCTAAATCAAAAGTACAAATAAAAAAAGCGAGTCCCAAGGTTTACTTGAAACTCGCTATTCTTATTTGGCGGAGTGGACGGGACTCGAACCCGCGACCCCCGGCGTGACAGGCCGGTATTCTAACCAACTGAACTACCACTCCTTAAAGCTTGCGTACAAATGTTATTTTACCAAATTTATACGCTTTTTAATTTTGCGTTTCTAAATTTATTTAAAATAAAAAACTTGATTTCTCAAATTTTTTACAAAAATAAAGAGTGCCTAAATTACTAGCACTCTTAATTTTATCAATTAGAAACGGCTTAGTCACATTTGTTAGTTTTTTTGGTGGGTGCTAACGGGGTCGAACCGCTGACATTCGCCTTGTAAGGGCGACGCTCTACCAACTGAGCTAAGCACCCTGCCTAACCAACAAAGACGACTAGTTTACAGCATCTTTAAGCGCTTTGCCAGCCCTAAATTTAGGAGAATTTGCAGCTTTAATTTTAATTGTTGCGCCAGTACGTGGATTGCGACCATTGCGAGCTTCGCGCTTACCAACATAAAATGTACCAAAGCCAATTAAAGTAACTAAGTCACCTGTTTTCATTGCTTTTGTAATTGAAGCTGTAGTTGCATCTAGAGCACGGCCTGCTGCTGCTTTTGAAATACCTGCTGCTTTTGCAATATCGTCAATCAGTTCAGATTTATTCACGTGTAATCCCCTCTCA